>JBIOID010000182.1:0-4233 GCA_044449585.1 Candidatus Limnocylindrales bacterium | reverse complement strand
ATCCGACGGTGGCCCCGCTGCCGACCCCCGCCCCGACCGGCACCGCTCCGACCACCTGAGGATCACGCGCCGGCGGCAGGCGCCCGCCCGACTCCGCGGCACATCTTGACACCCATCGGGGCGAGGCGATATCCTCCGGCTTCGCGGGTTTGGGCCGCGCCGCGCCTCACAGGAGTCCCAAGCAGAAATGTCCCTCATCCCCTTCACGAACGCCGCTGCCTATCGGCCGCGGATGGTCGCGCCTCTCGGCGCTGTCGATCGTGGGAGATCTGTGCCCTGCACCACCTAGTGCCAGGCGGCTGAGCCGCCGAACCACTGGAGCCGGAGGGCCAGATGGGCCCCCGGCTTTTTTGATGCCCGCGCGTGCGGTCGTCATCGAGAGCCGCCCTCCCTCGGGGGGCCCCACCAGCCAGGCCTCGTATGACACCAGGGAGCACGCCATGAACCTCACGCTCGACTACCCGACCGACGCCGTCGAGCGGCCGGCCGGGTCGCGGCCGCCGGGTCCGCCGGCGCTGCTCATCGACCACGTCACGAAGACGTTCGTGGTCGGCCGCCACCGCCGGCCGGTGGTCGCCGTCGACGACGTCTCGATGCGCCTCGAACGGGGCGAGATCTACGGCGTCCTGGGCGCCAACGGCTCGGGCAAATCGACCCTGATCCGGCTGGTCAGCACGTTGCTCACCATCGACCAGGGACGCGTCGAGATCTTCGGCCACGACCTGGCGCACGAGGAGATGGCGGTCAAGCGCCTCATCAACCGGGTGAGCGTCGATGCCGCCTTCTTCAAGAAGCTATCGCCCGCCGAGAACCTGATCTACGCCGCCCGGCTCTACGGCCTCGACGCCTCGCACGCGCGGCGTCAGGCCGTGGTCATCCTGGAACGCCTGGGCATCGCCGAGGCGCGCCTGGACCGGCCGCTGGAGCAGATGAGCCGGGGGATGCAGCAGAAGGTCGCCATCGCGCGAGCCCTGCTGACGAGCCCGACGCTGCTGCTCCTGGACGAGCCCACGACCGGCCTCGACCCCCGCTCCAAGCTGGAGGTCCAGGCCTTCATCGAGGAGATGCGGGCGACGCACGACGCGACGATCGTGCTCACGACCCATGACCTCGAGGAGGCCGAGCGCCTGTGCGACCGGTTGGCCATCCTGGCCGATGGCCGCCTGGTCGTCGAGGGCACGGCCGCCGAGCTGAAGGCCCTGGTCGCCCGCGACCACGGGCTGGAGCCGACCCTCAATAACGTCTTCATGACCTACACGGGTCGTTCGCTCGATGACGACATCGAGACCGAGGACGATCCGACGACCGGGGCCTGAGCCGGCACCCAGCCAGCGTCGGCCGATCACACCACCGAACGAATGCCCCGAAAGGAGGTTCCGATGCACGTCCATCCCCATCTGGCCGAAGCCTTGCACCAGGCTCGGGCCAGCGAACTCCACCGTGCCGCCGCCGACGCCCGCCGTGGGCGCCGCCGGACCCGGCCAGCTCGGCCAGCCGCTCGACAGCGGCTCGGGCGATCCCTGGTACGTCTCGGGACCCGGCTCGCCGGCGACCCGATCTTCACGCCGGTCCGCTCCCGCTAGGGCGGACCGGCGCCTCACCCTTCGGAGGTTCCGATCGTGACCGGCATAGCCCACGAATTCCGGGCCAGCTTCGCCTTCGTCGAACGCAACTTCAACCTGACCAAGCGCTACTGGGGCTGGGAGGTCGCCTTCCTGGTCTACGCCGTGGCCGGCGCCCTGTCGATCACGCTCATCGGCAAGGAGCAGGGCTCGGCCACCCTGATCCTGTCGCTGATGATCGGGGCCGTCTTCTGGAACTACCTCTCGACGGTCTTCGCCTTCATCGCTGAGACGATCGCCTGGGAGCGCTGGGAGGGCACGCTCGAGTACACCATGATGGCGCCCGTGCGGCGCTACACGCAGC
Organism: Candidatus Limnocylindrales bacterium; assembly: GCA_044449585.1. Classification (GTDB taxonomy): domain Bacteria; phylum Chloroflexota; class Limnocylindria; order Limnocylindrales; family CSP1-4; genus DASPUH01. Next base: position 2,307 of record JBIOID010000182.1, on the reverse strand, counting down.
TGCTCGGCTCGACCTTCTACGCCATCCTGTACGGCCTGGTCCAGATGGTGATCGTGCTGGCCGCCCTGGTCCTGTTCTTCGGCCTGGACCTGTCGCACGCCGACTTCATGACTGGCGCGGTCTTCATGCTCATCGGGTCGGCCTCGTTCATCGGCATCGGCATGATGGCCGCCGTGCTGCCGCTGATGTACGTCGAACGCGGCGCCCAGATGACGTTCGTGCTGCAGTCGTTGCTGCTGCTCGTGAGTGGCGTGTACTACTCGGTCGAGATCCTGCCCGGCTGGATGCAGGTCCTCAGCCGCTTCAGCCCGGCGACCTACATCCTCGAGGGTGTCCGCGCCGGGCTGATCGACGGCACCCCCGTCAGCGCGCTGTGGGAGGACGTCTGGCCGCTGGTCGTGATGGGAGTCGTCTTCATCCCGCTGGGCGTCTGGATCTTCGGCCGCGCGGAACGCTACGCCAAGCGCACCGGGAAGCTGAAGCGGGTCGGCTGATGGCCGTCGCGGGCCGTGCTAGGCGAACAGGCGCCCGGACCGGGCCACGAGGGCCATCCAGGACCGCTCGGTCCCGATCGTGGTGGAAGGTCCATGGCCGGGCAGGACGCGGGTGGCGTCGGGCAGGACGGTGAGCCGCTCGATGGACGCGGCCATCATCTCCGGCGAGCCGCCCTCCAGGTCGACGCGACCCCAGCCGCCGGCAAAGAGCGTGTCGCCACTGAGCAGCACGCCGGCGTCACGCGCGTAGAGGCAGACCGAGCCGGGCGTGTGGCCCGGCGTGTGCCACACCTCCAGCCGCAGGCCCCCGAAACGGACGCGGCCCCCTTCCGCCAGCTCGACGGCCGGGACGCTGGGCGGGATCGGGAACGGCGCACCCGTCGCCCGCGGCTCGCGGATGCCCGGTGCGTCGAGCGCGTGGGCCGCCAGCTCCGCGCCGGTCGCCGACATCACGGCCGCGTTGTCGCCGATGTGATCCCAGTGGCGATGCGTGCTGACGATCAGCTTGAGCGTCCAGCCCCGTGCCGCCAGCCGCTCGGTGACCCAGGCTACGCACGGCGTGGCCGTGTCGAGCCCGATCGCCTCGTGCGTCGCCTCGTCACCCAGGACATAGACGTTCGTGGCGACCGGCCCGACCGTCGCCTGCAAGACCTCCACGTGCCTATCGTGTCACGGGCAGGGCAGCCCGTGCCGGCTCGTGCGCATCGATCCGTTCCAGTCGGTAGTAGCGGCCCACCGCGCGCACCTGACGCCGCCCGACGCGGTAGATGAGGTCGCCCGGGAATGGGTGCTGCCAGGTCGACAGGATGGCCCGGTCGCGCTCGGGCCCCCTGGGCAACAGCCGGGCCACGAACGGCACGGGCTGCTGACCGGGCCAGCTCACCAGGAGATGGCCGTCGGCCCGTTCGAGGTTGAGCGTCCACTGGGCCGACCCGTTGGGATGGCCGACGTACCAGCGGCCCTCGGCGACCAGGAGGCCCAGCAGGGTCCGGCGTGGTACGCCGGTTCGCCGTCCGGCGATCGTCACCTGCACCACGTTGCCCAGACCGAACCGGCCCCACCAGCGGGCCAGGAGCGGATCGAGCCAGCCCAGCGTCCGATAGAGGGCGCGGAAGGCCAACGCCCAGGCACGCGATGGTCTCGTCCGATCGGCTGCGATCACGTCGTGCCTACGTGGCCCGGGCCGCCGCGGATCGATCGGGACGGACGGTCGGCTCAGCCGCCGGTGCCACCGCGCGCCGACGACCGGGGCGACCGGCGGTGGCGCGGGGGACGATCGACCGTCGGCTCGTAGCGCCCCAGCGCGGCGCTGCGCAGGTCGACGGCACGTGGGTCGATGGCGCGCCGCAGGTCCTGCGGATCACTCAGCGCGGCGATCCGGGCCGCCTCGCCGAGGGCCGTGATGGCGGCCCGCGCTTGCGCATGCGTCAACCCGTCAAGGCCGGACGAGGGGGCGAGGCCGACCCGTTCCAGGCCGCGGGCGTTGAGGACCGCGGCGTAGCGGGCGCCCCACACGAGCACCTCCTTGTTCTCCCGCGTCGCCACCCGGGCGTCGAGCACGCCGGCGATGATGCCGCGATCCCCGGGCGCGCGGCTGATGAGGCGCCAGTTGTCCGCGCCGGCACACAGGTCGAACAGGTAGCTGTGGAACGGCGCGTCGAAGAGGAGTCCGGCGCCGGCCTGCTCGGCCGAGCCGTCGAGCACCGCGAGGGTGAGGTGGACGTCCGGCACGCGGTCGGTCAGGCGACGCAGTGCTTCAGCGGCCAGGGTCCGTTCGGTGCCGTCGTCGGGGCCGATGAGGGTGAGGGCCGGT
>JBIOID010000181.1:0-4288 GCA_044449585.1 Candidatus Limnocylindrales bacterium | reverse complement strand
TCGAGGCCGCGGATCCACTTGGCGCTCTTCCAGAAGTAGCGCTTGGGCACGAAGAGGCGCAGCGGGTAGCCGTGCTCCGGTTCCAGGGGCTTGCCGTCGAAGCTGTCGGCGAGCAGGACATCGTCATCGTCGAGCACGGACAGGGGCAGGTTGGCGGTGTAGCCCTGCTCGCTGTGGGCGACCACGAACCGGGCCGTGGGCTGCACCTGCGCGAGCCCCAGGATGTGCTGGATGGGCACGCCCTCGAAGTCCGCGTCCAGCTTCGTCCAGCGCGTGACGCAATGGATGTCGGTATGCACCTTCTTGCGCGGGAACTGCTGGTACTCCGCCCAGGTCACGGTGAACGGGGCGTCGACTGCGCCGTAGACCCGGAAGTCCCACGTGGCCAGGTCGGTGCGCGGCACCGAGCCGTAGTGCAGGACGGGGAACTTCTCGGTGACGTACTGGCCGGGCGGGACGCGTGCCTTCTGTGCGTCGGTCAGTCGCGGGCGGCTGGTGAGACGGTCAAGCATGGATCGCTCGTCTGCTCATGCCTCGTCCAGCGCGCGGTCGATGGCCCGCAGGATGAACCGCGACGCCTCGCCGCTCTTGCCACCGAGGCGCTGCCCATCTGCCTGGTCGAGCGCGACCGCCAGGTCCGCCAGCGCCTGGTCGAGCGATGGGGTGCGCACCAGGGCACCGCTGGCGAAGGCCACGTCGAGGCGCTCGATCACCGCTCGCGCGTTGTCCACGGCATGGCCCTTCTGCGCGATCAGGCCGCGGACCTCCGCGCGCGCCGACACGGCTCCCGGTCCGGTGCTGGACACGACGGCTTCAGGCACGACGGGCGACGGCCGCCAGGTCCTCCGGCCGATCGAACCGGCCGGCGTCCTCGGTGAGCGGCTCGCGGTGGGCCGCGGCCGGCACCGCGTGCGGCTCACGCGCAGCTCGCCACTCGCTGGCCAGCACGCCCATCTGCAGCTCGTCGAAGAACCGTCCGTCACGCCAGATGGCCTCGCGCAGCCGGCCCTCGACCCGGAAGCCGACCTTCTGGTAGGCGCGGATGGCGCGCTCGTTGAAGCTGAACACGCTCAGCCCGACGCGATGCAGCCCGAGCCGCTCGAACGCGTGGCCGAGCATCCGATCGGTCGCGTCCGTGCCGAGTCCGCGACCCCACGCATCGCGCTCACCGATCGTGATGTGGAACAGCGCTGAACCGTTATCGGGATCGAGCGCGCTGAACGTGGTCAGGCCGATCAACCGATCGTCGACTCGCTCGTGGATGGCGTAGGCCATCGCCTCCGGTGCCAGCAGGCGCGTCCTGAAGAACAGGCCGACTTCCTCGGTCGTCATCGGTCGGGTCTGGTAGCGGGTCAGGTGGGCCAGCTCCGGGTCACGGTACCAGCGCACCACGGTCGCCAGGTTCTCGACTCGATGACGCCGCAGGGTCACCAGTCGACCGTCGATGGTCGCCGGGTGCCACTGGTCGCGATCAAGCTCGGCCGACATCGGAGGGCGATGCTATACCATCGCCGCGATGCGCCGTTGGAGCGAGACGGCCGAGCGCGTGGCGGCCACCAGCCGCACGTCCGACAAGGTCCGCATCCTGGCCGAGTACCTGCGGACACTCACCCCGGCGGAGCTGCCGGTCGCCGTCACCTTCTTCACCGGGCGGCCGTTCGCGGAGCGTGACCCCCGCGTGCTGGGCCTGGGCTGGGCGGCCATCTCGGAAGCGGTGCGGGCGGAGGCCGACGCGCCGCCCTCGGCGCTCGGGCAGGCCTACGACCGTTCCTCCGACCTGGGCCAGGCCGTCTACGACGTGCTGACCGACGCGGCACGCCGGCCATCGGGCGAGTTGCCCGCCCTGACCGACGTGCGCGACGCGTTCGCGGTCATCGCGGCGGCGAGCGGTCCGGCGGCACGGATGGCAGAGCTCCGGACGCTGCTGTGGCGCTGCGACCCGCTGGTCGCCAAGTACGTGGTCAAGGTCATGAGCGGCGATATGCGTATCGGCCTGCGCGAGGGTCACCTCGAGGCCGCCATCGCGGCCGCCTTCGTGCGCCCGCTGGCCGCCGTGCAATGGGCCGGCATGCTCACCGGGGACCTGGGGCGGACGGCCGAGCTGGCCCGGGACGATCGGCTCGACGAGGCCGAGCTGACCGTGTTCCGACCGTTGAAATCGATGCTCGCGTATCCCGCGGCGGACGTGGCGGAGGTGATCGCCCGCCTCGGTACGCCCGTCTGGGTGGAGGACAAGTACGACGGCATCCGCGCGCAACTGCACCGGGCCGCCGGCGAGACGCGTCTCTACAGCCGCGACCTGCATGACGTGACCGGCCAGTTCCCGGAGGTCATCGAGGCGGCGGGCGATCTCCCGTGGGCCGGCATCATGGACGGCGAGTTGCTGGCCTGGCGCGACGGGGCGGCCCTGCCGTTCCAGCAGCTGCAGGGGCGACTCGGCCGCAAGCGGCCCTCCCCCGCGGTGCTCGCGGCGACCCCGGTCATCTTCGTCGCCTTCGACCTGCTCGCGAGCCGCCCTGTCCCGGACCCGGCAGGGGATCAGGCCGCCGCCCCGGCGGCCCTGCTGCGGGCGCCGTTGCGCGAGCGGCGGGCCCGCCTGGAGACGCTCGGCCTGGAGGCGCGACCCGGCTTCGGCCTGGCCCGCCTGGCCACGGCCGCCAGCGATGTCGAGCTCGAGGCGCACTTTGCGGCGGCTCGCGCGCGCGGCAACGAAGGCCTCATGGTCAAGGATCCGGCCAGCGGCTACACGCCCGGCCGACGCGGCTTCGGCTGGCTCAAGCTGAAGCGGCCGCTCGCGACCCTCGACTGCGTGGTCGTGGGCGTCGAAGTGGGTCACGGTAAGCGCCACGGCGTGCTGTCCGACTACACCTTCGCGGTGCTGGACGACCGCCCGGCGGCGACCCACCCGCTGGCGACCATCGGCAAGGCCTACAGCGGCCTCACCGACCGCGAGTTGGCGGACATGACGCGCTGGTTCACGGCCCACACCCTCTCGGTCCATGGGCGCTACCGGGTGGTCGAACCGACCGTCGTCGTGGAGGTCGCCTTCGACGTGATCCAGCGTTCGTCCCGCCATGCGTCGGGCTATGCGTTGCGCTTTCCGCGCATCGTGCGCCTGCGCGACGACAAGGTGCCCTCGGAGATCGACCGCCTGTCGGCCGTCGCGGCGTTGGCGGCGCGCCTGGCGCAACCCGGCCAGGTCGCGGTGGAGACCTCCGTCTGACCGCTCGGGGTCGGTCCGGCCGGCTAGCGTTCGACGGGCAGATCCGCGCGCGCGCCCCAGTCGGACCAGCCTGCGTCATAGATGGCCACGTCCTGGTAGCCCAGCAGGTCGAGCACGAACCCGGCCTTGCAGGCGGCGATGCCGCTGCCGTCGTAGGTCACGATCCGGCGGCCGCGCTGCAGGCCGGCGTCGGTGAACAGCTTGCCGCAGGCATCGGCATCTCGAAAGGTCTGCTCGCCCGGCGTGGTCAGGAGAGTCGCCGGGACGTTGATGGCGCCGGGGATGTGGCCCAGGCGGATGGCGTTGCCGCCCTGGCCGTGGTACTCGGCGGGGGCCCGCACGTCGACCAGGTCGACCTCGCGCGAGCCCAGGAGCGCGCGCACGTCGCCCGTGGAGAGCAGGCGCCGCGGTTCCATGCGCGGCGTGAAGGTGGCCGGATCCGGCGCCCCACCCGACGCGCTCGAGACCGGTCGACCGCTGGCCCGCCACGCCGGCCACCCCCCGTCGAGGACGCGGACGCTCTCGAAGCCGTACACCTGCAGGCTCCACCACACCCGGCTCGCGTAGAGCGAGGCCGTGTCGTCGTAGAGGACGGCCGTCATGCCGTCGCCGATGCCGGCCCGACCGAGCGCCTGGGCCACCGCCTCGGGGCCGGCGAGCTGGAAGGCAAGGGCCTGCTCGCGGTCCATCAGATCGTTCGCCCAGTCGAGGAAGACGGCGCCCGGGATGTGCGCCTCGGCATGGAGCTGGCGGCTCGAGCCATCGACACGGTAACGGCAATCGACCACCCGCACGCCCTGCCGGCCCAGGTGCTCGGCGAGCCAGTCGGGGCTCGCCAGCAGCTCCGGCCGAGCGTAGGTGCCGCCCATCGGCGGCTATGATAGCCGGCCATGGTCGCGCCCTTTCAGCCCGACCCGGAGAAGGTCGCGGCGATCAGGGCCGCCCTGCCGGCCACCGGTGCGGGCATCTACCTCGACACCGCCACGGCAGGACCGCTGGCGGCCGAGGGCCTGCGCGCGATGCGCGAGCTGATCGCGCACGAGGAGCGCATCGGTCGGACGGACG
>JBIOID010000180.1:0-4348 GCA_044449585.1 Candidatus Limnocylindrales bacterium | reverse complement strand
TCCTTGGCGCGCGTGGCCTGGAACGCGACCAGGATCGCGTCGCGCACGATCTCCAGGCGCTCCCCCTCGCGGAACATGTGCTCGGTGCGACACAGGCCGATGCCCTGTGCGCCATAGCGCCGGGCGAGGGCCGCCTCCTCCGGCTTGTCGGCGTTGGTCCACACCTGGAGGCGCCGCACCTCATCGGCCCAGCCCAGGATCTCCTGGAGGCCGGCCTGCTCCTCGAAGCGCACCTCGACCGTGGGCAGGGCGCCCAGAAAGACCTCGCCCGTCGAGCCGTCGAGGCTGATGGCATCGCCCTCCTTGAAGGTGACGCCACCGGCGCTGGCGGTGCGTGTCGCGTAGTCGACCAGGAGGGCGGAGCAGCCCGCCACGCACGGCTTGCCGATCTGCCGCGCGACGACGGCCGCGTGTGACGTGGCGCCACCGCGGGCCGTCAGCACACCCTGGCTTGCAGCCATGCCGTGGAAGTCGTCCGGCGACGTCTCGACGCGCACGAGGATCACCTTCTCGCCCCCGGCCGCCCGCTCGAACGCGCGATCGGCGTCGAACACGGCCAGGCCGACGGCGGCCCCGGGCGACGCGTTGAGGCCGGTCGCGAGGCGCGTGGCCCTGGCCTTGGCGGTCGGGTCGAACTGGTCGCGCAGCAACTGGTCGACGTGCGCCGGCTCGATCCGCGCGAGCGCCTCGCGGCGGTCGATGATGCCTTCACCGACCAGGTCGGCGGCGATCTTCACGGCCGCCGCGGCGGTGCGCTTGGCGCTGCGTGTCTGCAGCATGAAGAGCCGGCCGCGCTCGATCGTGAACTCGAGGTCCTGCGCGTCACGGTAGTGGCGCTCCAGGCGTCCGGCGATGGTCTCGAACTGCTCGTAGACAGCCGGCATCTGCTGGCGCATCTCGGCGATCTTGTGGGGCGTCCGGATGCCCGCCACCACGTCCTCGCCCTGGGCGTTGGTGAGGTACTCACCGTAGAGCACCTTCTCGCCGGTGTTGGGATCGCGGGTGAAGGCGACTCCCGTGCCCGAGTCGTCACCCATGTTGCCGAAGACCATGGTGACCACGCTGACCGCGGTGCCCAGGTCATGGGGGATCTTGTTGTACTCGCGGTAGTCCCGCGCCCGCTTGCCGTACCAGCTCGCGAAGACGGCCTTGATGGCCAGGTCGAGCTGCTCGGCCGGGTCGCTCGGGAAGTCGCGACCGGTCACCTCGCGCACCAGGACCCGCGACGCGGCGGCCACCTCGCGCAGGGCGGCCGCGTCCAGGTCGGTGTCCTGCGTCGCGGCGTGGGCCGCCTTGGCCGCGTCCAGCACGGCATCGAACCGCTCGCCGGGCACGTCCATGACGATGCGGCCGAACATCTGGATGAAGCGCCGGTAGGCGTCCCAGCCGAAGCGCTCGTTGCCGGTCAGCGCGATGAGGCCGTCCAGCGTGGCCTCGTTGAGGCCCAGGTTGAGGACCGTGTCCATCATGCCCGGCATGGAGAACTTGGCGCCCGAGCGGACGCTCACCAGCAGCGGGTTGGCCGCGTCGCCGAAGCCCTTGCCCGTCTCCGCCTCGACCGCGTGGACCGCCTCGAGCACATCCTCCCAGAAGCCATCGGGCAGCCGCTCTCCGGCCGCGAAGTAGTCGTTGCATGCCTCGGTCGTGATGGTGAAGCCGGGCGGCACCGGCAGACCGGCGTTGGTCATCTCCGCCAGGCCGGCACCCTTGCCCCCCAGCAGGTCGCGCATGCCGGCGTTGCCTTCCGCCTGGCCCCGTCCGAAGGCGTAGATGTAGCGCTTGCCGGCGCGGTGGGCGCGGTGACTCGCGACGGCGGTCTGGGACATGGCGCTGCTCCTTCGGGTCGGTCGGGCCGGCGTCCGCGCACGGCGGATCATCTTGGTGTCGTCTCGATTGTAGCCGTGCCCTGCCTCGGGGCGGTCCGCGTGCCATCATCGCCCCATGACCGAGCCTCTCGACTTCGACCGCTACGTCCAGCTGCCCCGGCTCACCGACCTGCGTCTGACGGCCGACGGCGCCCGCCTCGTGGTCACCGTCAGCCGCCCTCACGCCAACGGCACCAGGATGGCCAGCGCCCTCTGGGCGGTCGATCCCCAGGGCCGCACCGCGCCGCGCCGGCTCACCCATTCGGCGGCGGGCGAGAGCAGCGCCGCCTGCCTGCCCGACGGTGGTCTCATCTTCACCAGCGCGCGGCCCGATCCTGATGCCCGGGAGACGGAGGCAGAGCCGCCGGCCGCCGTGTGGCAGCTGCCCGCGGACGGCGGCGAAGCCCGCTTGCTGGCGGTGCCCAACGGGGGCGCCGACGGCGCCGCGACGTCGCGCCGCGGGCGGCGCGCGGCCTTCACGGCGGCCGTCTTCGCCGGGGCCGAGACGCTCGAGGCGGACGCCGCCCGGGCCAAGGCGCGCAAGGACGCCGGCGTGCAGGCCCTCCTGTTCGAGGGGTATCCCATCCGGCTGTGGGACCACTATCTCGGCCCCCGGGAGCGGCACGCCTTCGTGCTCGACATCCCGGCCACCGAGGCGGACCCCGTCCCGGCGCCGCGGGACCTCCTGCCGGGCATCGGCCATGGCCTGGAAGACCGTGGGGTCGCGCTGACGCCGGACGGCGCGACGGCCATCCTCGCCGTGGCCACTCCGGGTGCCGTGCGCCCCAAGGTCGACCTCGTGGCGGTCGACACCACCAGCCTCGAGCGACGCACGCTGACACCGGGCGACGGGGCGTACGACGAGGTCGCCATCTCGCCGGACGGCCGGTGGCTGGCCTGCGTGCGCGGCGACTTGGGCGCACCGGAGCGCGCCGAGCGACACTGGCTCTGGCTCATCGAGCTGGCCACCGGCGTGGGCCACGACCCGAACCCCGGGCTCGACCTGTGGCCCACCCAGCCGACCTGGTCGGCCGACAGCGGCGCCATCTTCTTCGTGGCCGACCAGGCCGGCCACCAGGCCGCCTTCCGTCTCGACCTGGCCGACGGCAGCCTCACGCGCCTGGCCGCGCACGGCACCATCAGCGACCCGTGCCCCTCACCGGATGGGCGCTGGGTCTACGCCCTCCACTCGACGCTGCGTGCCCCCGCGCAGGTCGTGCGGCTCGACGCCCACGCGGCAGACCAGGAGCCGCAGGTGCTGCCGTCGCCGGCGGCCACCGAGGCGGAGGTCGCCGCACCCGGCCTGGTCGAACGCATCACCGGCACGGCGGATGACGGCACGCCCATCGGAGCCTGGCTGATCAAGCCGGAGGGCATGTCGGCGGAGCAGCCCGCGCCGCTCGTGGTCTTCGTGCACGGCGGCCCGCTGGGCACCTGGACCGACGGCTGGCAATGGCGCTGGAACCCGCAGCTGCTGGCGCAGCGTGGCTACGCCGTCGTGCTGCCCGACCCGGCCATCTCGATGGGCTACGGGCAGGCCTTCATCCAGCGCGGCTGGGGCGAATGGGGCGCCACGCCCTACACCGACATGCTGGCGGCCGTGGACGCGGCCGTCGCCCGCCCGGACATCGATGGTTCACGGACGGCCCTCATGGGTGGCTCATTCGGCGGCTACATGGCCAACTGGGTGGCCGGCCACACGGACCGTTTCCGGGCCATCGTGACCCACGCCAGCCTGTGGGAGCTGCGCGGCTTCCACGGCACGACCGACAGCGGGGCCTGGTGGGAGCTCGAGATGGGCGACCCGTACCGCGATCCCCGGCGCTACGAGGCCCATTCCCCGGCCAACCATATCGGCGCCATCAAGACGCCCATGCTGGTCGTCCACGGCGAGCTCGACGCACGCGTGCCCATCAGCGAGGCGCTCCGCCTGTGGACCGATCTGCAGCGCCACGACGTGCCGTCGCGCTTCCTCTACTTCCCCGACGAGAACCACTGGGTGCTCAAACCGCAGAATGCCCGCGTCTGGTACGCCACTGTGCTGGCCTTCCTCGACGAGCACCTGCAGGGCGTGCCCTGGCAGCGACCGGAGCTGCTCTGATGACCCATCACCACACCGACCCACGCGAGATCACGCCCGCATCGGAGCAGTACACGGCGCGCCTCGTGCGGCGCGTCGACGAGACGGAGGACCTGGCCTCCTTCTGGGTCCGCTACGACGGCCCGCCGGTGGCCTTCGAGCCCGGCCAGTACATGACCATCGGTGTCTTCGCCGACGGGAAGCTGTGGCAACGGCCCTACTCGGTGGCCTCGGCGCCGGCCGAGGCGGGTGACGGCGGGTACGAGTTCTACGTCCGCCTCGTGCCGGTGCTCCGCTTCACCACGCTGCTGTGGCGGCTGCCGGTGGGGCACGGCATGCGCATGATCGGGCCCAAGGGCAAGTTCATGCTGGAGCCGGACGACCGGCGCACCCACCTGTACGT
>JBIOID010000179.1:0-4407 GCA_044449585.1 Candidatus Limnocylindrales bacterium | reverse complement strand
GGCTCCTGGTGGACGACGGCGATGCCCAGCGCGCGCGCCTGCGCCGGCCCGTGGACGAGGACCGGCTGGCCGTCGAGCATGACCGTGCCCGAATCGGGTGGATGGATGCCGGCGAAGACCTTGACGATCGTGCTCTTGCCGGCGCCGTTCTCGCCGACCAGGCCGTGGATCTCGCCGGCCGCCAGGTCGAGCGACACATCCTGCAGCGCCTGCGTGCCCGCGAAGCGCTTCGACACGCCGGCCAGCGCGGCCGGCGGCGGCGGCCCCTCGGGCGCGGCGGGGTCCTGCGGCGGCTCGACCGACGTGACGCCGGTCATGTCGAGGTGTCCCGCGCGGTCCGGGTGAGGGGTCGTGCCGCGCGGCGCTCGGCTCGCTCGTCGAGCCGTGGCGCGATGTGCACCGGGATATGCCGCCGGCGCAGCTCGGCGGTCATGGCGGCCGGCGCCCCCTCGTCGGTCACGACGGCCGTCAGGCGATCGGTGGCGCAGAAGGTCGCGAAGGCGGCCCGGCCCCACTTCGAATGGTCGATCAGCGCGACGACCTCCCGCGCTTCGTCGACGATAAGGCGCTTGATCTGCGCCTCATCCTCCGTCGCGTCACTCAGGCCGGTCTCGAGGGTGTAGCCGGCGGCGCCCAGGAAGGCCTTCTGGATGTTCACCCGCTCCAGCAGCCCGCCGCCCAGCGGCCCGACCACGGAGAGGGCCTCCCAGCGCACGAAGCCACCGGGCATGGCTACCGTCATGCCCGGGTGGCCGGCGAGTTCGGTGGCCACGCGCAGCCCGTTGGTGATCACGGTCAGGTGGACCCAGCCACCGCGCGCCTTGAGATGGCGGGCCATGGCGAAGGCGGTCGTGCTGGCATCGAGGGCGATGCTCTCGCCGTCCACGACCATCGTCGCGGCGGCCGCGCCGATCCGTTCCTTCTCTTCTCGCTGCAGCCGCTCGCGGACCTCGAACGCGCGCTCCGGTCGACTCCGGCTCGGCGCGAGGGCGCCACCGTGCGCGCGCACGACGTGCCCTTCCCGCTCGAGCACCCGCAGATCCTTGCGGATGGTGACCGCGGAGACGCCGAAGCGCGTGGTCAGGTCAGCGACGACCACCCGGCCGTTCTCTTCGACCATCCGGGCGATGTGCTGCTGACGTTCGCGCGCGAACACCTTCGGGTGATCGCTCGATTGCATGTGGACCGCGACTCTCCTCCGGTGACGGCCCGGGTCGTCCGCAGACGACGGCGCGATTGCGCATTCGGACGATAGTGAGAAGCAATCGAACTGTCAACAAGGATATTGAAACAATTCGGAACCTGTGGCATGCTGCGCATGACATCGCGGCCCGAGGCCGCCTGGGGGGTCGTGGGCCCCCGGGACGCATCCCGACCCCGGAGCAAGCTCTAGCCAGAGGGAGGGATCTGATCGTGACTTCGACGACGGCCGACCGGCACGCGGCAGGCGCGATCCTGCGGACCCAGCGCATCGAGCTCCCGTCCTGGGCCTTCGGCAACTCCGGGACGCGCTTCAAGGTCTTCGCGCAGCAGGGCGTGCCGCGCACCCCCTACGAGAAGATCGACGACGCCGCCCAGGTCAACCGGTTCACGGGGGTGGCGCCGACCGTGGCCCTGCACATCCCGTGGGACCAGGTCGACGATTACGCGGACCTCGCGCGGCACGCCGCCGCGCAGGGCGTGGCGCTGGGGACGATCAATTCGAACACCTTCCAGGACGATGACTACATGCTCGGCAGCGTGTGCCACCCCGACGCTCGTGTCCGACGCAAGGCCGTCGACCATCTCCTGGCCTGCGTCGACGTCATGGACCAGACCGGTTCGCGCGATCTCAAGCTGTGGTTCGCGGACGGCACCAACTACCCGGGCCAGGATGACATGAGCGCGCGCCAGGACCGGCTGGCCGAGGCGCTGCGCGAGGTCTACCAGCGGCTCGGCCCGGATCAGCGCATGGTCCTCGAATACAAGCTCTTCGAGCCCGCGTTCTACTCGACCGACGTGCCCGACTGGGGGACCTCGTTCGCTCATTGCGTGGCCCTCGGCCCCAAGGCGAAGGTCGTGGTCGACACGGGTCACCATGCGCCGGGCACGAACATCGAGTTCATCGTCGCCTCGTTGCTGCGCGCCGACAAGCTGGGCGGCTTCGACTTCAATTCGCGGTTCTACGCGGACGATGACCTGATGGTCGGGGCCGCCGACCCGTTCCAGCTGTTCCGGATCATGCACGAGGTCGTGAAGGCGGGCGGCCTCCGACCGGATTCCGGCGTCGCCTTCATGCTGGACCAGTGCCACAACATCGAGCCCAAGATCCCCGGCCAGATCCGCAGTGTCATGAACGTCCAGGAATCGACGGCCAAGGCGCTCCTCGTCGACCGCCCGGCGCTCGAGGCGGCGCAGCGGTCGGGCGACGTGCTGGGTGCCTACGAGGTCCTGATGGACGCCTTCTGGACCGACGTGCGCCCGATGCTGCAGGAGCTGCGCACGGAGATGGGCCTGGATCCCGACCCGCTCGCGGCATTCGCCCGCACTGGCTACACGGCGCGGATCGTGGCCGAGCGAGTGGGCGGGCAGCAGGCCGGATGGGGCGCCTGAGGCTCGGCGCGGGACCTCGGCCCATGAGGGCCGCCCGGTCCGTCGGCCAGGCCCAGGCAGCCGCCGCGTGGCGGTGACCGGTAGCGTCGCGGCCGTCGACCTGGGTGCCTCCTCAGGGCGCGTCGTGGTCGGCCGGGTCGGCCCGCGCACCCTCGAGCTGACGGAGGCACACCGATTCGCGAACGAGCCGGTCACGCTGCCCGACGGACTGCACTGGGACGTCCTGCGGCTCTATCGCGAGATCACGGAAGGCCTGCGACGCGCCGCACGGCTGGCGCCCGGGCTGGTCAGCGTCGGGGTGGACGGATGGGGTGTCGACTACGGCCTCCTCGATGCCTCAGGCCGGCTGCTCGGCAACCCATATCACTACCGGGACGAGCGCACGGTGGCCGGCATGGCCCGGGTACGCGCGCGCGTGCCCCGTGAACGGCTGTACGCCGTGACCGGCACCCAGTTCATGCCCATCAACACCGTCTACCAGCTGGCCGCCGCGCTGGGGACGGCGGAGCTCGACGCCGCGGCGTGGCTGCTGCTGGTGCCTGACCTCGTCGGCTACTGGCTGGCCGGAGGCATCCACGCGGAGGCGACGAACGCCTCGACGACGGGTCTGTTCGACGCCGCCGCCGGCACGTGGTCGCGCGAGCTCGTGGAGGCGCTCGACCTGCCCACCTCGATCCTGCCCGACCTGGTCCACGCCGGCGATCCGCTCGGCGTCATCAGGCCGGCCGTGGCCGCCGCGACGGGGCTGCCGGCCGCGACGCGGCTGACCGCCGTGGGCTCGCATGACACCGCGTCCGCGGTGGTGGGCGTGCCGGCAGAGGGCGAGCGGTTCGCCTACATCTCGTGTGGCACCTGGGCGCTCGTGGGCGTGGAGCTCGGCGCGCCGATCCTCACGCTCGCCAGCCAGGAGGCCAACTTCACCAACGAGCTGGGGGTGGACGGCCGGATCCGGTACCTGCGCAACGTGATGGGCCTGTGGCTGCTGCAGGAATCGGTGCACGCCTGGGAACTCGAGGATGGCGACGTGGACCTGGCCGGGTTGCTTTTGGCGGCCGCCGCATCGCCCAGCGGCAGCATCATCGACCCGGACGAGCCGGCGTTCCTGCCGCCCGGCGACATGCCGGCGCGCATCGCCGCCAGCTGCCGCGCGACGGACCAGCCGGTGCCGCCATCCCGGCCGGCGCTGGTGCGCTGCATCCTCGACAGCCTGGCCGTCGCTTTCGCCCGGGCGGTCAGCGACGCGCGCCGCCTGTCCGGGCTGGACATCGAGGCCATCCACATCGTCGGCGGCGGTAGCCGGAACGATCTGCTGTGCCAGCTCACGGCGGACGCCTGCGACGTGCCGGTCGTCGCGGGTCCGGTGGAGGCGACGGCCCTCGGCAACGTGCTGGTGCAGGGCCGGAACCTGGGGCTGATCGGGGGCGACCTGGCCGCCCTGCGGTCGGTCGTGCGCCGCACCCAGCCGCTCCGCCGTTTCGAGCCGATGTCTCGTCGGCCGGCCCTTGACAGGTCGAGGGGGTCGGCCTAGCATCAACCAGTATTTATATAAAGACGCATTGTTCTGGCAGCCGGCCCGGATGGGCCCGCGGTCGACGCAGCCTCGGTGACGGGGAGCAAGGAGCAGGGAGCACAGTGAGCGACAAGTCGAATGGGGCCACGACCGCGACGGCCCCAGCCAGCGGCAACGGCCACGCGCCCGCGCCGGGCAGGAAGATCCGCGTCGCCATCGTCGGGGTGGGCAACTGCGCGAGCAGCCTCGTGCAGGGCCGCTACTACTACGAGGCGGCCAGCGAGACCGACTTCATCCCGGGCCTG
>JBIOID010000178.1:0-4457 GCA_044449585.1 Candidatus Limnocylindrales bacterium | reverse complement strand
GTACTCGCTCCGCTCGGACGACTACCTTTCCGAGGCACAGGTGCGCCAGGTCATGGAGTATTACCTCGCCGTGCGCATGCGCCGCCTCGCCGCCCGCCCTTCGCAGGCCGCCGTGAGCGTCGGGGCCGCAGCCCTCTCGCGCTTCCCGAAGCGCAACTGAACGCGTCCTGACCGAGCCCCCGACGGGGCCCGCCGAACCGAACCGACCTTCCGAATGCCGGCCGCTGGGGGCCGGCATTCGGCTTGCCCGGGCGGGGGCCCTACGGGACCGGTGCAGCGGCCGGCGCGACCGGACGGCGCAGGATCTTCGTCTTGTCGGACAGGACGTAGACGATGGCGCCGATGACGATGACCGACAGGATGCTGATCGACCGGTCGACGAGGGCGATGGTGAGCGCCTCGGTCTGCGGCACGCCGTAGATGAGGGTCAGGATGCCGACCATGCCGGCTTCCACGATGCCCAGCCCGCCAGGGGTCAGCGGGATGGCCGTCAGCAGCGACGCGGAGAGGGCCACGAAGAAGGTGCCGGAGAGGCCCAGCTGCACATCGCTGTAGCCCAGCGCGGCGATGACGAACCACAGGCGCATCGCCTCGGTCGACCAGATCAGGCCGGTGAGCGTGCCCAGGCGGGGCAGGCTGCGCGCCTTGAGCGTGAAGAAGCCCTCCTCGAACCGGTCGTAGAGCTCGAGCACCGTGTGCGGCACGGGCAGGCGCACAAGGATCCGCCGACCGAAGTTGCGCAGCGTGAAGACGCCCACGGCCAGCACGACGACGACCACCACGCCCAGCCCGAGCAGGAAGGTGACGTACGGGTTGAACCCGCCGCGGAAGCTCCAGAACCCCGCCGCGAGGCCCAGGACGGCGATGGCAAACAGGTCGAGCACGCGCTCGATGAAGACGGTCCCCAGCGTGCGGCTGGTGGAGACGTCCTGGTTGAGGCGCAGCAGGTAGGCCCGGTAGACGTCACCCAGCTTGGCCGGCACGAGGCAGTTGACGAACCAGCTGAGGAACACGATCTCGGTCGAATCGCGGATGCCCAGGCGCGTCCCCGCACTGCGCAGCAGCAGGCTCCAGCGGTAGCCGCGCAACGGGAAGCCCACGTAGTAGATGGCGAAGGCGGCCAGCAGCAGCCACGGGTTCGCGGCCAGGATGCGCGACGGCAGCTGGTCCAGCTGGAAGCCTGGCAGGGCCCGTGCCAGCAGCACCACCAGGACGACCGGGACCGCCAGCGAGAAGAGCGTGCGCGGGCTGCGCAGACGCCGCACGAGGGAGAGCGATTCGGCCGAGACCTCGCGGCGGCTCGGCTCGGCCGCTTCCAGCGCGGCCTCCAGTGAGTCGGGCATCGCCGCGTCGGGCGAGGGCAGCTCGACCGGAGCTGGCGACGGCGGGTCGGCCGGCAGGGTCATCGAGTCATCGGGCGGGTGTCCCAGGGTGGACACGGCGGTTGCCGCGGGTGCGATTGATGAGCTTGGCGAGCGGCGTGAGGCCGCGGACCAGGTAGGAGGCATGGCCAGGCATCAGCGTCACCTGCGCCAGGGCCGCGCGCAGCTGGTCAGGGGTCCGAAGGGGACCCGTGACGATGGTACAGGCGACACCGACCTCGAGCAGGGAATGGGCATCGCTGGAGGCGACGCCGGGCAGGCCATGGCGCAGCGCGAACTCGGCCGCCCGCTCGTTGGCGTCGCCGAAGGCCACGCGCGCGTTGTAGGCCTCGATGAAGTCGAGCCCGCCGGCCAGCTCCTCGAGGGCCACGTCGCGATCCCCGGCCAGGCCGGAGTGACGGAAGTGGTCGAACGGGTGGGGCAGCCCGGCCAGGCCGCCCTGTTCGTGGATGGCCACGATCGTCTCGCGCGCCGACAGCCCGGGCGGAACGGCCTCGCGCAGGAAGAGACCCAGCACGTCGCCATCGGCGCTGCGGATCTCTTCGCCGATGATGACGGTCAGGCCGGCAGGCGCGCGATCACGGGCCTCCAGCGCCCCGTCGAGGCGCTCGTGGTCGGTGATCGCGATGTGCGTCAGGCCCCGCTCGGCCGCGACGCGGACGATGTCGGCGGGGTGGCTCAGCGCGTCGAACGAGTACGCGCTGTGGCAGTGCAGGTCGATGAAGGCGCGCCCACGGGGCTCCACCCCGCCCTCCGTCGCGGCTGCATCGGCCGTCGCCTCCGCGATGTGCTGCGGCTCGATCGCCGGCTCAGCGCCGGACACCGTCGCGTGACCTCAGATGCGCTGGACGAGCGACTTCTTGAAGAAGTCGAAGTGTTCCAGCGCGAGGCCGGTGCCCAGGGCGACACAGTCGAGCGGGTTCTCGGCGACGTGGCACGGCACGCCCGTCACCTGGGTCAGCAGCCGGTCGATGTTGCGCAGCAGGGCGCCGCCGCCGGACATGACCATGCCCTTGTCGATGATGTCGCTGGACAGCTCGGGCGGCGTCTCCTCGAGCACCTGGCGCACCGCGGCGACGACCTGCTGGAGGGGCTGCTCGAGGGCCTCCATGACCTCGCCGCTGGTGAGCGGGATGGTGCGCGGCAGGCCGGCGATCAGGTCGCGGCCGCGGACCTCCATGTGCAGCTCCCGTTCCAGCGGCAGGGCGGCCCCGATCTGGATCTTGACCTCCTCCGCCGTCCGTTCGCCGACCATCAGGTTGTACTTCTTGCGCACGTAGTTGGCGATGGCCTCGTCGAAACGGTTGCCCCCGACGCGCACCGATGCGCTGACCACCACACCGCCCAGGGCGATCACGGCGATCTCCGTGGTCCCGCCCCCGATGTCGATGATCAGGTTGCCCGATGGACCACTGATGGGCACGTTGGCGCCGATCGCGGCGGCCAGCGGCTCCTCGATCAAGTAGGCCTCGCGCGCACCGGCCTTCAGGGCGGCATCACGCACCGCGCGCTTCTCCACCGACGTGACGCCCGACGGCACGCTGATCATCACGTCGGGCTTGGTCATCGAGCGGCCGGCCTTCTTGATGAAGTACCGCAGCATGGCCTCGGTGATGACGTAGTCGGCGATGACGCCGTCCTTCATCGGCCGGATGGCCTGGATGTTGCCCGGCGTGCGGCCGATCATCTCGCGCGCATCCTCGCCCACGGCCACGATGTGGTTGTCGTCGCTGACGGCCACCACCGACGGCTCGCGCATCACGATGCCACGGCCCTTCACGTAGACGAGGACGTTGGCCGTGCCGAGGTCGATGCCGATCTTCATGCGCTGACGGTGGATCCTTCCGTGGGAGCGCCCTCGGGCAGGCGGGTGATGTCGGCACCGAGGTCATGGAACTTGCCTTCGATGTTCTCATACCCCCGCCGGACGTGGTGTCCGCCCCTGATCAGCGAGGTGCCCTCCGCGGCCAGCGCGGCCAGGATGAGCGAGGCGCCCGCGCGCAGGTCGCCGATCTCCACCTTGCTACCATGCAGGCCGGTGCGGCCGTGGATGCGGGCGTTGTGGTTGTCGACCACCGTCACGTCGGCGCCCATGCGGCCCAGCTCGCCCAGGAACTCGAGGCGATCCTCGAAGATCGTTTCGTGCACCGCGCTCGTGCCCTGGGCCTGCGTGAGCAGGACGCAGGTGGGGGGCTGGAGGTCCGTGGCGAGGCCCGGGTAGGGGGCCGTCGCGATGTCCCGGGCCCGATAGGGTCGCTCGGCCGGATCCCGACCGCGGACCTTGATACGATCGCCCGCGCGATCCAGGTCGACGCCCACGTCGTGGACCACGTCGAGGAACGCGGTCAACTCATCGCAGGGCGCCTGCTCCACGGTCAGCTCGCCGCCGGTGACCGCCGCGGCGACCACGAAGGTGCCCGCCTCGATGCGGTCGGACGGCACGCGATGGTCCGCGCCGCGCAGGCGCCGTCGGCCCTCGACCTCGATCGTGTCGGGGGCCGTGCGCACGACCTCCGCGCCCATCTGGCGCAGGAAGTCGATCAGGTCGTCGACCTCCGGCTCCTGGGCGGCGGGCTGGATGATCGTGCGGCCATCGGCCAGCGTCGCCGCCAGCAAGGCGTTCTCGGTGCCCATCACGCTGACCGTGGGGAAGGTCACACGACCGGCGTGCAGGCGGCCGGGCGAGCGGGCGAAGTAGTACCCGTTGCGGTACTCGATGTCGGCCCCCAGGGCGCGCATCGCATCGACGTGCAGGTTGACCGGTCGCCGGCCGATGCGGTCCCCGCCGGGGTTGCTGATGATGACGCGCCCGAAGCGGGCCAGCAACGGCCCCAGCAGGATGAAGCTGGCGCGCATCTTGGCCGCCGCCTCGAGCGGCACGAACAGCCAGTCCACGTCGCCCGACGCCACCTCGTAGACGTTCGCCGCGGGATGGTCCACGACCACGCCGAGATCCCGCAGCGTGTCGGCCATGACCCGCACGTCCTCGATCTCCGGCACGTTCGTGAAGCGGCAGCGTTCGCCGGTCAGGGTGGCCGCCGCGAGGAGCTTGAGGGCGCCGTTCTTGCTGCCGCT
>JBIOID010000177.1:0-4469 GCA_044449585.1 Candidatus Limnocylindrales bacterium | reverse complement strand
GCCGTAGCCGGTGCGGGCCGTCCCGGGATCGATGCCCAGGACGATCAAGCCGGGGCCGCCTCCGCGAAGACCTCGTCCGGGATCTCGAAGTTGGCGGTCACCCGCTGCACGTCGTCGTGGTCTTCCAGGTTCTCGATCAGGCGCAGGTTCTGGCGGGCGTGCGCGGCATCGACCTCCACGGTGTTGCGCGCGTGCATCGTCAGTTCGGCCGACTCGACCTTCACACCGGCCGCCTCCAGCGTCGCCCGCGCGTGCTCCAGGTCACCCGGCGCCGTGTAGACCTCGACGGCCTCGTCACCGTCGGTATCGACGTCGGCGGCGCCGGCATCGATGGCCAGCAGGGCGACCTCGTCGGCGTCGACGCCGGCGCGCGGCACGACGATCACGCCCATCTGCTCGAACTGCCAGGCCACCGCCCCGGTCCCGGCCAGCTGGCCGCCGGCCTTGGTGAACACCGAACGCACGTCCGCGGCGGTGCGGTTCTTGTTGTCGGTCGCGGTCTCCACCAGGATGGCCACGCCGCCCGGGCCATAGCCCTCGTAGATGATCTCCTCGAACTGCTCGCCCTCGGCGCCCCCGGCGGCCCGCTCGATGGCCCGCTTGATGTTGTCCATCGGCATGTTGATGGCGCGCGCCTTGTCGATGGCCATGCGCAGGCGGTAGTTGGCATCGGGATCGCCGCTCCCGCCGGCCCGCGTGGCGATGGCGATCTCGCGTGCGACCTTGGTGAAGGCGGCGCCGCGGCGCGCATCGTTGGTGCCCTTCTGGCGCTTGATCTGGGACCACTTGGAATGACCGGACATCAGGCCGGATTCTACTATCATGGCTGGACCCTCCCCGGCGACGCGACACGGTCGCTCGTCGTGTCCGCCGTCGCCCACCCCGCGGCATCGCCCTCGCCCAATCAGAGGTCGTGATGAAGAGCGTCGCCCCCGATCACCTGCGCAACGTCGTGCTGGCCGGCCACGCCGGCGCGGGCAAGACCACCCTGGCCGAGCACCTGCTGCACACTGCCGGGGCCCTCAACCGGCTGGGCCGCGTCGACGACGGCACGGCCAGCCTGGACTTCGAGCCGGAGGAGCAGAAGCGCCACCTCTCGCTGTCCCTGGCGGTCGGCATCCTGGAGCACGAGGGGCACCGAGTCACCGTCCTCGACACCCCCGGCTACGCCGATTTCGTGGGCGAGGTCATCGAGGGCTTCCTGGCCGCCGACGCGGCGCTGCTGGTGATGGATGCCTCGGGCGGTGTTCAGGCCGGCACGGAGGCGGCCGTCGCGCTGGCGCGGCGCATGGGCAAGGCGGCCCTCTTCGTGGTCACCCGGTGCGAGCGCGAGAACGCCGACCCGATGCGGGCGGTGGATCAGTTACGGGCCGCCTTCGGGCCCAAGATCGCGCCGCTCCAGCTGGCCATCGGCTCCGCTCATACGTTCAGCGGCTACGTCGACCTGGTGCACCGCACGGCGTGGACGTTCGACAAGGGCCAGCGCCAGCAGGTGCCCATCCCGACCGACCTGGAGAGCGCTGTGGCGGCCCGCCGCGACCAGCTGCTGGAGGCCGCGGCGGAGGCTGACGACGCGGTCCTGACCAAGTACCTGGAGGGCGAGGAGATCAACGATGCGGAGCTGGAGGCGTGCCTCCACAAGGGCGTCCGCGAGAGCATCCTGGCGCCGGTCATCCTGGTCGCTGCCGAGCAGGGCATCGGCGTGGAGGGCCTGCTCGACGCCATCGTGCGCTATCTGCCCTCCCCGGCGGAGGAGCCGCCGGCCCGCGCGGCGGGCCGCGATGGCGCCGCGGTCGACGTGCCCTGCGATCGCTCCGGACCGCTGCTCCTGCAGGTCTTCAAGACGGCCGCCGACCCCTTCGTCGGGCGCCTGACCTACTTCCGCGTCCAGTCCGGCGTGCTCCATTCGCATGACCACGTGTGGAACCCGGAACGCGACGAAGAGGAACGCATCGGGCAGCTGCTCTTCCTGAAGGGCAAGGACCAGGAGCCGGCCAGCGAGCTCGGGGCCGGCGAGATCGGGGCCGTGGCCAAGCTCGTCCACACCGAGACCGGCGACTCCCTGTGCTCGCGCGAGACACCGCTGACCCTCCCGCGCCCCCGGTTCCCCGAGCCGACCCTGGCCGTCGCCGTCGAGCCTCAGACCAAGGCCGACCTGGACAAGCTGGGGGCCGCCCTGACGCGGCTCCTGGAAGAGGACCCGGCCATCCGCGTCGACCGCCAGGTCGAGACCGGCGAGCAGCTGTTGCTGGCGCAGGGCGACAGCCACATCGCGGTCGTGTCCGAGCGGCTCAAGCGCAAGTTCGGCGCGGCCGTGGTGACCCGCCCACCGCGCATCCCTTACCGCGAGACGATCCGCGGCCACACGCAGGTCGAGGGGCGCCACAAGAAGCAGACGGGCGGCCACGGCCAGTTCGGCCACGTATGGCTCGAGATCGAGGCCAACCCGGGAGCCGGTGTCGAGTTCCACGAGAAGGTCGTGGGCGGCGCCGTGCCCCGCCAGTTCTTCGCCGGCGTCGAGAAGGGCGTGCGCGACGTGGCGGCCAAGGGTCCGCTCGCCGGCTATACCGTGGTGGACTTCAAGGCCACGCTCTACGACGGCTCCTACCACACGGTCGACTCGGACGAGCTCTCCTTCCGCCTCGCCGCTCAGGCGGCCACGCGGCGGGGCATCCAGGAAGCCGAACCGGCCCTCCTCGAACCGATCATGGACGTCGCGATCCGGGTGCCCGAGGCCTACATGGGCGACGTCAACCGCGACCTCAACACGCGTCGCGGGCGCGTGCTCGGGATGGCCACCGAGGAGGGTCTGCAGGTCGTGCGCGCCCAGGTGCCGCAGGCCGAGCTCACCACGTACGCCACCGAGCTCCGTTCCCTGACCGGTGGACGGGGCACGTACTCCGCGACGCTCGACCACTACGAGGAGGTGCCGCCCCACGTCGCCTCCAGGATCATCGAGGCGCACCGCAAGGAGCTCGAGGCGGGCGGCGGCCACTGACCCTCATGTCCGAGGTCTACACCTGGGAACCGTCCGACGCGGCCCTGGCGGCCCGGTACGGCCTGCCCGTCGAGCGGATCGTGCGCTTCGACACCAACACGTCGCCCGAACCGCCCGGCTTCGTGAGCGAATTGCTGCATGAACGGCTGCCGCCGCTCAACGAGTACCCCGACAGCGCCTACCAGGCGCTCACCGAGGCGGCCGCTGCGTACGCCGGCGTGATGCCGGAGGAGATCATCGTGGGGGCCGGGGCGGACGAGATCCTGGACCTCGTCGGCAAGGCCTTCCTGCCGGCGGGTGGCGCGGCGATCGTGCCGTCGCCGAGCTATGGCCTATATCCGGTCATCACCAGCCAGCGCGCCGCACGTCGCCTGGAGGTGCCGCGTCTCGGGCCCACCGGGCGCTGGGCCCTCGACGTCGAGGCGGTGGTGGGCGCCCTCGCGATGGCCCAGGTGGTCTGGCTGTGCGATCCCAACAACCCGACCGGCGCCCTCGAGGAGCCGGCCACCGTGCGGCGCATCCTCGACGCCGCGGCCACCCTGCCCGACCCGCCGGTCGTCGTGGTCGACGAGGCGTATCACGAGTTCACCGGGCGCACGGTCATCCCGCTGCGCTCGCGGTATCCGCACCTGGTCGTCGTGCGGACCCTCTCCAAGGCCTTCGCTCTCGCCGGCAGCCGCGTCGGCTGGGCGGTGGCCGCCCGGCCGACCATCGCCCGGCTGGAACGCGTCCGACCGGCCGGCAGCATCTCCACCATCTCCGCCACACTGGCCGCACGGGCGCTGCGTGACCCAGCCCGCGCGCTGGCGCGCGCCGCCGCGCTGGCGGCGGAGCGCGACTGGCTGGCACCTCGCCTGGCGGCGGCTGGGTGGACGCCCTACCCGAGCGTGACCAACTTCCTGCTGGTGCCCCTGGGCTCCATCGAGGCGGCCGACCGGGCAGCGGATCGGCTGCTCCACCAGGGCCTCGTGCCGCGCACCTTCCCACCCGACAGCCGCGTCGCGGATCACCTCCGCCTGACCGTTCGCAGCCGGCCGGAGAACGAGCGCCTGCTGGCCGCCATCGTCACCTGAGGTCAGCCCTCGCGCAGGCGGCCCATACGCACGCTCCGCTTGCCCAGGCGGGCGACCACACACGCACCCACATACGCCCCAGGCCACGCCCCAGGCCACGCGCCAGGTCTGGCCCCGAGCCACGCCCCAAGCCTTGCCTTTAGCACGCAGCAGTCCACGCGCCAAGCCACGCAACAGGCCACGCCAGCAGGCCTTGCCTTTGCACGCAGCGGCGACAGCGACGGAGGAGCCTGCCTTCCACCGTCGTCCGTTGCACGGCACGCACGATTCGACGGGGGAATGGGGCTCCAGGGCTCCGGCGGGGTCTCCGCTCCGTCGCTGTGAACGCTGGATGCAAAGCGCGCGGGCCCAAGAGCGGGCACCGGGGCAGCTCTACCGGGGCAGCTCTACCGGGGCAG
>JBIOID010000176.1:0-4510 GCA_044449585.1 Candidatus Limnocylindrales bacterium | reverse complement strand
GTCCAGGCCCTGGTCCTTCTTGAACTCGGCCAGCAGCCAGTCCATCACCCGGATGTCGAAGTCGTCGCCGCCGAGGTGCGTGTCGCCGTTGGTCGACTTGACCTCGAAGACGCCGTCACCGAGCTCGAGCACCGACACGTCGAACGTGCCGCCGCCGAGGTCAAAGACGAGGATCGTCTGGTCGGCGCCTTCCTTGTCGAGGCCGTAGGCGAGCGCGGCTGCGGTCGGCTCGTTGATGATGCGCTTCACGTCGAGACCGGCGATCCGCCCGGCGTCCTTGGTCGCCTGGCGCTGCGTGTCATCGAAGTAGGCGGGCACGGTGATGACCGCCTCGGTGACCTTCTCGCCAAGGTACGCCTCGGCGTCGGTCTTGAGCTTCTGCAGGATCATGGCGCTGATCTCCGGCGGCGTGTAGCTCTGCCCGTCGGAGACGTTGACCTTGACGCCGTCGTTCTTGCTGTCGCGCTCGACCTTGTAGGGCACCAGCTGCAGCGTGCGTTGGACTTCCGGGTCGTCCCAGCGGCGGCCCATGAAGCGCTTGATCGAGTAGATCGTGTTGTGCGGGTTGGTGATGGCCTGGCGCTTGGCCACCTGGCCCACGAGGCGCTCGCCCGACTTGGTGAACGCGACGACCGAGGGCACGGTGCGCCCGCCCTCCGCGCTGGGGATGACGGTCGGCTCCCCGCCCTCCATGACGGCCACCACCGAGTTGGTCGTGCCGAGGTCGATGCCGATGATCTTGCCCATGGATCAGTCCTTCTGTGCTGGGGTGGCCGGTCGGCCGGGGTTGAGGGCGACGCTCACCAGCGCCGGGCGCAGGACCCGGTCGCGGATCCGGTAGCCGCGTTGCAGTTCGGCGAGTACGGTGCCGTCGGGGGCCGCGTCGGTCTCTTCGTGCACGACGGCCTCGTGCTGGTGGGGATCGAAGGGCCGGCCGACCGCCTCGATGGGGGTCAGACCCTCCGAGTCGAGCAGTTGGCGCAGCTTGCGGTCGATGGCCACGATGCCCTCGATCCAGCCGTTGCCGGCCAGCTCGGGCGGGACCGCGGCCAGGGCCCGGTCGAAATCGTCGACGATGGTCAGCACCTTGAGCAGCAGCACCTCGTTGGCCAGGCCGAGCATGGCCTCGCGCTCCTGTTCCGTGCGCCGCTTGTAGTTGGCGAAGTCGGCGGCGGTGCGCTGCCAGCTGGCACGGCTGTCACCGGCCTCCTGCTCGGCGGCGGCCAGGCGACCGCGGAGGTCGTCGACCTGCGCCAGCAGGTCGGGCAGCGATGGCGTGGCGAGCGCGTCGATGCGCTCCTGGGCACGGGTCCGGTGATGGGTGCGCCGCTCCGGCGCGCGCTCGTTCATGCGTACAGGTGATCCACCAATTCGTTCATCAGGCTGCTCACGTAGCGGACGGTGCCGATGGCCTGGGGGTAGGCCATGCGGGTCGGGCCGAGCACGCCCACGACACCGGTCGCCCGGCCGGGACGCCCGTAGGGGGCCAGGATGAGGGCCACGTCCTGCATCTCGCGGGCGCGGTTCTCGCTCCCGATGTAGACGCGCACGTCACCGGCCCGCGTCACGGCGTGCACCACGTCCTCGAGGTACTCGCGATCCTGCAGCACGCGGAACACGCGCCGCAGCTTCTCGCTCTCGGAGAACTCGGGGGCCTCCATCACGTTGAGCAGGCCCTCGCTGAAGAAGTCGTCCACCGCCGAGGCATCGATCTCGCGCAGGGCGGCCAGGATGCGCGCGCCGACCCGCGCGGCGAGCCGATCGGCCGCCGTCTCCAGCGGCCACTCCGGCAGCTGCCGCGCCAGCTGGCGGGCCGTCCGGCGGACGGCCAGCTCGTTGAGGCGTTGCGCGGCGGCGTCCAGCTCGACCTGCGTCGCGGCGCCGTCGAGCGGCAGGAGCAGCTGCTTCACGGGGCCCTCGGCGACGACCATCACCAGGCTGGCCAGGCGGTCGGCGGTGGCCAGCAGGTCGACCCGCCGCAGGCTCGCGGCGGCGGCCTTGGCCGGGGTGGCCAGGCCGGCGACGTGGGTCAGGCCGGCCAGCGTCGCGGCCGCCAGGCGGAACCACTGCTCGCTGGCGAACTCGACCTGGCCGAACTGGTGGCGGATCATCAGCTGGTCGACCGCCGGCAGCGGCTCGGGCGGGCCGCCCTCGACGAAGAGGCGGTAGCCATGGTCGGTCGGCACGCGCCCGGCGCTCGTGTGAGGCTGGGCGAGGTATCCCGCACGCTCCAGCTCGGCCATGACGTTGCGCACGGTGGCCGAACTGACACCCAGCGGGTACTTCATCACCAGGGCCACGCTACCCACGGGCAGCGCGGTCGCGATGTACTCCTCGATGACGGCCCACAGGATGGCCGCGGAGCGCGGATCCAGCGGGCCGGGGCGGTCCCTGCGGCGCGCCACGGCGTTGCCTCGATTCCGACCGCCGGCTCGACCGGCGGAAGAGGTGGTTGTCGTACCTGGTTAGCACTCACCTCGTGAGAGTGCTAACGTGACCTGCGCATCGTACCAGTCGCGCCATGGGGGTGTCAACGGCCGCCTCGCGCTCACACCAGGCGGGTGAAGAGCTCGTTGCTGAGGAGCCGGCCGCGGCGCGTCAGCACCGCGCGCGACGGCGCCTCGCCCGTGGCGAGGTCGACGACCAGGCCCATCGCCCGTCCCCACTCGAGGACCGGCGCGACCGTCGGCTCGGCGGCCACGGCGGGATCCAGACCGCTCGCCAGGCGCAGGCCGAGGATCGCCGCCTCGGCCAGCGCCGTGCGGTCGTCCAGCACCTCCCGGCCACCCGGCGGCAGGTGCGGCGCGGCGCCGTCGGCGGGCGCCAGGGCCGCCAGGTACCCGTCCAGGCGGGCGGCGTTCCAGCGCCGGACCTGATGGCCGTCGAAGGCGTGGGCGCCTGGCCCGACCGCTTCGTACGGGAGGCGCTGCCAGTACGCCAGGTTGTGGCGGCTGGCCGCACCCGGCCGGGCGAAGTTGGCCAGCTCGTACCACGCCAGGCCGGCTCCCGTCATCCGATCGTCGAGCGCTTCGTACATCGCGGCGGCACGGTCGCCATCCTGCTCCGGGGACGCCGCGGCCCGCCATCGGGCGGCCCCGGAGCGCACCGGCAGATGATCGCCCAGCGCGCCGGTCAGGCCCTCGGCGCCGGGGTCATCGAGGGTCAGCGCATAGGCGCTTACGTGGTCCGGCTCCAGGGCGAGAGCGGCGTCGAGGGTGGCCGCCCAGGTGGCGCTGGTCTGGCCGGGCACGTCATAGAGCAGGTCCAGGCTGACCGACGACAGGTGGGCGGCGCGGGCCAGTCCCACCGCCGCCGTCACGTCGGCGGGACCGTGGCGCCGGCCGAGCCGGCGCAGCTCGGTCGCCTGGAGGCTCTGGGCGCCCAGGCTCAGGCGGTTGACCCCGGCCGCCCGGAAGCCGGCCAGGTCACCGAGCTCGTCCGGGCCGGGGTTGGCCTCCAGGGTGATCTCCGCCCGCGCCTCGAGGCCGAAGCGGCGCTCGACCAGGGCGAGCAGCCCACCGACCTCCGGCGCGGCCAGCAGCGAGGGCGTGCCGCCACCGAGGTACACGCTGCCGAGCGGCGGCCGGCTGACGCCGAAGGCGGCGTCGAGCGCGTCCGCCCGGAGGACCAGCTCGACGGCCAGACCGTCCAGCAGGGCGGCGACCCGGCTGCGCGAGCCCCGCGCCGCGCTGCCGCTGTAGACCACGAAGTCGCAGTAGGGACAGAGGCTGACGCAGAAGGGGACGTGGATGTAGAGCGCAGACGGGGGGCGCGCCGGGTTCATCCCCGCCCGGTCGAGCGCAAGGTCGTGTCGTCGACGACCTGCCAGCCGTCCGGGGGCAGGCGGTCCTCCGCCACCTCCTCGGGCTCCTCGCCGGGCGGGCGGACCTGGCCGGCATGGCCGGTGCACACGAAGGTGGCGAAGCGGGTGATCGCGTGGCCGATGACGGCCGCCCCGATGCCGCCGGTGGCCACGGTCAGCGCACCCGCCGCGGCGCCCACGACGAGCGTGATCAGCAGCATGGCGCGGCTGCGGCCCGGCGCACCGAGGCGCGTGGCGAGGCCGTAGACCAGGTCCTGGATGGCGACCGCGGCCACCGTCGGCACGCCCGCCGCGAGCAGCAGCCCGAGCAGGGCGCCGCGGAAGGTGATCTCGTCGATGAGCGCGGTGCCCAGCGCGTTGACGACGGCGCCCGGGTACATCCGGGCGGGCGGCAGGCGCAGGCGACCGTAGCGCAGCCATGCGAAGCCGGCCACGAGGACCGTCCCGGCGATGCCGAACGCCAGGCCCAGCCCGACCGCCTCGGCGCGATCGGCGCCGACCGCCAGCCCGAGCGTGGTCAGGCCCGCCGGATGCAGCACGAAGATGGCGGCCCCGACGGCCAGGCCCACGGCGCACCAGGCCAGGCGGCGCCCGGGCGCCCGCCAGCCGCCGCCGGCGGTCTGGTCGACGTACTCGGCCGCCCCGAAACGGGCGGCATCGAGGCGCACCAGGATGAGCAGGCCCGTC
>JBIOID010000175.1:0-4519 GCA_044449585.1 Candidatus Limnocylindrales bacterium | reverse complement strand
TCTTCATCGTCGCCCGCCGGAAACGGCAACGGCCCGGTGAGGACGACGGCGAGACCTCACCCCTTCCCCCGACCGAACCGCTCGGCCCGACGTCACCGGTAGCGCCGACCCTGCCGACCCCGCCGACCCCGCTGGTCGCACCCGTCCTGGCGGCCGCCCCCGTCCCGCCGCCGCACGCCTCGCCAGCCCTGCTGGGGCTGGCCGCGCCGGCATTCCGTCGCGGACGGGCGGCCAAGCCTCCCGTCGCCGTGGCCGACGACGTCATGGCCGCTGACCTGGCGGCCGCCGCCACGGCCGCGGGCGTCCCGGCGGCAGCCGACATGATGGGGCCGGCGGCCGACGAGGCGACCATGCCACGGTGGCGCCGGCCATCGCTGAAGGCCGCCCGGCTGGCCAGCGACCGAAAGCCGGTCGAGACGGTCCCGCTCGCCTTCGGCGCCGCGGCCGCCCTCGACGCCGGTGAGCGCCGCCGGGTGCGCTACGCGGTCGTGCCGCTGGTCGACGCGCCCGATGAGATCCGCAGCACCGAGATCGGCCAGCTCCAGCAGGGTGACGAGGTCGAGCTGCTCAGCAGCGATGGCCGCTGGATGCGCGTGCGTACGCCCATCGGGACGGTCGGCTGGGTACACAAGACGACCCTCGGCCCCATCCCCGACGCGGCAGCCATGCCTGCCGCCACAGAGACGGCCGACGCGCCCGAGGCCGATGGAGCCACGCTCCTGGACCAGGCCATCAGCCGCGCCGCCAGTCGCCTGGCCCTCCAGCAGAGCGTCCCGCCGACGGTCGAACCCGCCACACCCAAGCCCAAGCGCGCGCCGCGGCGATCACGCGGGACCGCCTCCGCCGGCTAGTACGCGCCCAGGCGACGGATGGCGTCCGCGATCTGGTCCGGACTGACCATGAACCAATCCTCGAGGCGGTGGTTGTAGGGCACGCCCGGCACCTCGGGGCCGGCCACCCGGATGACCGGCCCGTCGAGATATTCGAAGGCGTCCTCGGCCAGTATGGCCGCCACCTCCGCGCCGTAGCCGCCGAACCGGTTGTCCTCGTACACGATCACGCACTTGCCGGTCTTGCGCACCGACGCGAGCACCGTCTCGCGATCGAGCGGTCGCAGGGTGCGCAGGTCGATGACCTCCACACTCACGCCGTCCGGCTCGACGAGGTCGGCCGCCTCCATGGCGTAATGGGCCATCAGGCCGTAGGCGATGACCGTCACGTGGTCCCCTGGCCGCACCACCTGGGCACGCCCGAGGGGCACCACGTAGTCCGTGTCGGGAACTTCACCGCGCACCGAGCGGTAGAGCTTCTTGTGCTCGAAGAAGAGCACCGGGTCGGGGTCCCGGATGCTGCTGCGCAGCAGGCCGCGCGCGTCATACGGGGTGGACGGGACGACCACCTTGAGGCCCGGCACATGGGCGAAGAAGGCCTCCACCGACTGGCTGTGGTACAGCGCGCCGTGGACCCCGCCGCCGAACGGCGCGCGGATCGTGATGGGGCAGCCGTACGTGTCGTTGGAGCGATAGCGCAGCCGCGCGGCCTCGCTGACGATCTGGTTGAAGGCGGGGAAGATGAAGTCGGCGAACTGGATCTCCGGCACGGGCCGCAGGCCGTTGACCGCGGCGCCGATCGAGGCCCCCACGATGAGCGACTCGGTGAGCGGCGTGTCGATGACCCGGGCGCCCCCGAACTCGGCGAACAACCCGTCCGTGGCCAGGAAGACGCCGCCCTTCACGCCCACGTCCTCACCCAGCACGATCATCGTCGGGTCGCGCCGCATCTCGTCGGCCAGCGTCTCGCGGATCGCGTCAAGCAGCGTCCGGACGGCCATCAGGCGCCCGTCCCCGGCTCTTCGGCGTAGACGTACCGCTCGGCCGTCGCGGGATCGGGCTCAGGCTGCGCCTCGGCCCAGTCGGTCGCGTCCTCCACCTCCGTCTGGATGCCGGCCTCGATGGTCGCCAGCGACTCCTCGTCGAGCACGCCGGCGGCCAGCAGCTGCGCCCGGAAGCGAGGCAGCGGGTCGTGCGCCTTCCCGCTCTCCAGGTCCGCCGCGCTGCGGTACTTGGTCTGCTGGTCGTCCGAGGAGTGGGCTGTCAAGCGCGTCACTTTGGCCTCGATGAGCGTCGGCCCGTCGCCCCGGCGGGCACGCGCGATGGCCTCGTGGCCGGCGCGGTAGCAGGCCAGCACGTCCGCGCCGTCGACGATCACGCCGGGCATGTTGTAGCCGGCGGCGCGCATGGCGATATCGGGCACGGCCGACTCGAGCACCATGGGCACGCTGATGGCGTAGCCGTTGTTCTCCACGACGAAGACGACGGGCAGGTGGTGGATGCCGGCGAAGTTGAGGCCTTCGTGGAAGTCGCCCTGGTTGCTGGATCCTTCGCCGAGTGCCGTGAGCGCCACCTGGTCGGTCCCGCGGATCTGGGCGGCCAGGGCGATCCCCACCGCGTGCAGCAGCTGCGTGGCCACCGGCGAGCTGGTCGACATGACGTTGTGAATGGCCGCGCCGTAGTGGCCGGGCATCTGGCGCCCGCCGGAGCTCACGTCGATGGCCCGCGCGAACTGGGCGGTCATGATGTCGCGCGGGCTCATGCCGAACGTGATGCAGGCGGCTACCGAGCGGTAGAACGGCA
Source organism: Candidatus Limnocylindrales bacterium (assembly GCA_044449585.1). Lineage (GTDB taxonomy): Bacteria > Chloroflexota > Limnocylindria > Limnocylindrales > CSP1-4 > DASPUH01. Next base: position 1,886 of record JBIOID010000175.1, on the reverse strand, counting down.
CCAGCCAGTCGTGGCCCTTGCGCAGGTCGAAGCACAGGCCGACCTGCGCGCCTTCATGGCCCTGGCCGCTGATCACGAAGGGCACCAGGCCGGCCCGGTTGAGGACCCACATGCGCTCGTCGGTGGCACGCGCCAGCGCGACCAGCCGGTACATCTCGCGCAGCTGGTCGGGGCGCAGGCCGACGTCCGCCGCCAGGTCGAGGGCCGCCGAGGCGGCCGATCCGCGGGTCCTGGCGGTCATGCGCTGCTCGGTGAGCTGCCGGTCAGAAGTTGATGGCCCAGCCGTCGGCCAGCGTGGCCGCTTCGCCGACCGCCTCCGAAAGCGTGGGGTGCGGGTGGACGGCGGCGCCCAGCTCCCACGCCGTGGCGTCGAGCAGCATGGCCGCGCTCGCCTCGGCGATCAGGTCGGTGACGTGCGGCCCGATCATGTGCACGCCCAGCACGACGTCCGTCTCGCGGTGGGCGATGACCTTGACGAAGCCCTCGTAGTCTCCGCCGATGAGCGCCTTGCCATTGGCCAGCCAGGGATACTTGCCCGTCTTGAAGGGGATGCCGTCGCGTTCGCACTCCTGCTCGCTGCGCCCGATGGAGGCGATCTGCGGCCGCGAGTAGGTGGCGCGCGGCATCTTCAGGTAGTCGACCGGCTCGGCCTCCGTGTTGCTGATGGCCGCCACCGCGGCCAGGCCCTCGTGGGCCGCCACGTGGGCCAGCCACAGGCCGCCGATGACGTCGCCGATGGCGTACAGGTGCGGTTCGGCGGTACGCATCGTGCGCGGATCGACGAGCACGACCCCCTTGTCCACCTTGGCCCGGGTCGTCGCCAGGCCGACGTCTTCCACGTTGGCGGCGCGCCCGGTGGCCACCAGCATCTGCTCGGCGCGCAGCTCCGCCGGCGGCTGGCCGTCCGGGCCGACCATCAGGCAGACGCCGTCCCTGGTCACCTCGACCTTGGCCGTGTCGAAACGGGCGCTGGTCATGACGTCGATGCCTCGTCGCTTGAAGCTGCGCTCCAGCTCCTGGCCGATCTCGCGGTCCTCCAGCGGCACCATGCTGGGCAGGTACTCCAGCACCGTCACCTTGGTGCCCATGTCGGCGTAGTAGCTGGCGAACTCGACGCCCACCGCACCGGCCCCGACGACGATCAGGCTGGCCGGCAGGCGGTCGCTCTTGAGGATGTCGTCGCTGGTCACGATGTGCGTGCCGTCGGGCACCAGGCCGGGCAGGCTCTTGACGCGGCTGCCGCTGGCGAGGATCACGTCGGTGGCATCGAGCGAGCGGGTGCCGGACGGCTTGAAGTCATCGTCCAGCAACTCGATCTCCACCTTTTTGCCGCCGTTGAGCCGGCCGTTGCCCCGGATGTACTCGATCTTGTGCTTCTTGACCAGGCCCTGGAGGCCCTTGCACAGTCGGTCGACCACGGCCTGACGGCGCTTGGCGATGACGGCCGGGTCGACGGCCAATTCGCCGGTCGTGATGCCGAAGTCGGCGGCGTGCTTGGTACGCGCGTACAGATCGGCCGATTCGAGCATGCACTTGGTCGGGATGCAGCCCACGTGCAGGCACGTACCGCCGATCTTGAAGCGATCGATGAGCGCCACGCGCATGCCCAGCTGCGCGGCCCGGAAGGCGGCCGCGTAGCCCCCGGTACCGGCGCCCAGGACGACCAGGTCGAAGTCGTTGGAGGAGCCGACGGCCATGGCTCAGCAGGCTCCGGACGGGGGGCGGCTCACCGGCCGATGGTACGGCGGGTGGCGGGGGGCCGCAACCGAGGGGACCGCCGAGCCCCCGGTCCGCGGATCAGCGGCCGCGCAGCCCGGCCCGTACGGCCTGCACCAGGATCACGACCGTGACCACGATCAGCACGATGATGACCACGGGCTGGAAGC
>JBIOID010000174.1:0-4520 GCA_044449585.1 Candidatus Limnocylindrales bacterium | reverse complement strand
CGCCGCGCCTTCGCCGGCGCCGACGCCCACCCCGAGCTTCCCGCCCAGTGCGACGCCCGTCGCCAGCCAGACGCCGCCGGCGACGGTGGACAGCCCTGCCCCGATCTCGAGCGGCACCCTCGCCTCGCGATGGGCCGGCCTGCCCTCGTGTCCCGGAGGCCAGGCCTGCTACCTCTATGCCGTCAAGAAGGGCGACACCTTCTCGGGCATCGCCACGTACTTCGGCACGACCCTGGCGGGTCTGAAGGCCCTGAACCCCGGGATCAGCAACCCGTCGCTGATCCACGTGGGCGAGCAGCTCAAGGTCCCACCGCCCCACTGACCGCCAGGCCCTCACGGGGGCAAATGCCTCCGCCATGGACGGCTGATGTCCGGTGCCGCCAGAAGGCGGTCCCTTCTTCGCCGCTGGCGTCGCCTGATGTCCGCCGCGGCCAGGGAACGGCGCCATCCCAGGGCCGCCGGGCCGCCCGGCCGACCCGGGACCTCCGGCGCGGCGGTCCCGGACGGCTTTCCCATGCCGGCTGCCCAGATTCGCGTTGACGAGGGTGAGCGGCGGTGTATGATGCTGCCCACGTGGCCCAAAGTGGCGCGAAGTGGGGAACAGAGGTGAACTCGCCGCCCGAAGGCCCGCTCGTGCCCGCGCTGGTGGGGCGAGCGACCCGCCAGACGCGGTGACGCCACCTCGGACGGCCGTGTCGGCCGGTCCGGGCAGCGAGGTGCGAGGGAGCAGGTGTTCACCGGCGAGTACCGTCACACGGTCGACGCCAAGGGTCGCGTAGCGATCCCGGCGCGCTTCCGTGCGCGGCTCGACGGCGGGGCCTACGTCTCGCGCTGGATCGATGGCTGCCTCGGGCTGTTCCCGCGGAGCGACTTCGAGGACCTGGCGGCGCGCGTCGCCGCCAAGCCGGTCACGGACGCTGGTGCCCGGACCTTCTCGCGCTTCGTCTTCTCCGGGGCCTTCGAGGTCGACCTCGATGGCCAGGGTCGTGTCGTCGTACCGACCGGCCTGCGGGAGTGGGCAGGCCTGGAAGGCGAGGCCGTGGTGGTTGGTTCGCGCGATCACATCGAGCTGTGGGCGCCCACGCGGTGGGCCGAGTACAGCGCGGCGATGACCTCGCCGGATGTCCTCGCCGAGCACCTCCAGGGCCTCGGCATCTAGCGCATCACACGCGTCTCCGGGATCCGGATGGATCCGCAAGCGATGGTCGGCGATCGAAGCGAAGGGCACCTGCCCGTGATGCTGGAGGAAGTCATGGCGGCTCTCTCGACACACGCGGGCAGCTTCACGATCGATGCGACGGTCGGGGGCGGAGGGCACGCCATCCGGATCCTGGAGGCGTCCGCGCCTGACGGCCCGTTGCTGGGCCTCGACGCGGACCCGTCGGCCATCGCCCGCGCGGCCCTTCGGCTGCGTCCGTTCGGTGACCGTGTGACCCTGCGCCAGGCCAACTTCGAGCTGCTCGAGACGGTCGCGCCGGCGGCCGGGTTCGGCGCCGTGGACGGCATCCTGCTCGACCTGGGCCTGAGCTCCGACCAGCTGGCCGACGGGGCACGGGGTTTCTCGTTCCACGCCACCGGGCCGCTCGACCTGCGCTTCGACACCAGCACCGGTCGACCGGCCAGCGCCCTGCTGGCCGAGCTCGACGCCGCAGACCTCGCCCGCCTCCTGCGCGACTACGGCGAGGAGCCGTTCGCGGGGCGCATCGCGCGCGCCATCGTGCGCGATCGGCAGACCGGACCGGTGGCCACCGCAGACCAGCTCGCCGCGCTGGTGGTGCGGGTCGTCCCGACGCCGCGCCATGGGCGGCGGATCCACCCCGCCACGCGCACGTTCCAGGCGCTGCGCATCGCCGTCAACCGCGAGCTGGAGGTGCTGCCGCGGGCGCTGGAAGCGGCGCTCGGCCTGTTACGGCCGGGTGGCCGGCTGGCCGTCCTGAGCTACCACTCGCTGGAGGACCGGCTGGTCAAGCGCTTCGTGGCGCGCGAGCGGCGCGGCTGCGTCTGCCCCCCGGAGTTGCCGGTGTGCGTGTGCGGCCACCGGCCACGCCTCCGTCCGGTCGGTGCCGCGCCGGGCCGCCCGACGGCGACCGAGGTGGCGGCCAATCCGCGGGCGCGCAGCGCGCGCCTGCGCGCCGCCGAGCGGTTGGCCGCATGAGGCGGCCCATAAGCCCTGCTGCGCGGGGTGGCGCCCCGCTGCCGTCGAGTCAGCGTACCAAGAGGAGGACCGGATGAGCCGCCACCAGGCGAACCGTCGGCGCACCTACGGCCGTCGCCAGCACGAGCTGCGCGAGCGCGAGGACCCGGGCATGGACTGGCCAGCGGACGGGCCGGCGGTGTCGCCGCGCGACCTGGCCGCGACCGATGAGCTGCGGCCGCTGCCGCTCGGCGACCTGCTGGGCCATCCCCTCTGGCGCTGGGTCCCGGGTCGCGGCTGATGGCCGTCTACCAGGCCGTGCAGCAGGTCGCGGCCCTGCCGCGTCGCCGGGCGGTCATCCGCCAGCGGGCGCGGCGCGGGGCCAACCGCGTGGGCCTCGTGCTGGCCGCCATCCTGATCGTGTTCCTGCTGTGCCTGTTCTATCTGACCCAGACCATCGGCACGGCCACGGCCGGTTACCAGATGGACCGCCTGACCACGGAAGCGACCGACCTGCAGCAGCAGCTGAGCACCCAGCACGGCCAGATCGCGGCCGAGGGCTCCGAACAGAACGTGCTCCAGGCGGCCCAGGCCAACGGCCTGGTCGACCTGTCCGGCCACCAGCCGCTGCGCGTGGCTGGTCGTTGATCGGCTGATGCTCGGGCGCACCGATCGTCGGCTCCGCCTCGTCGTCCTGCTGCTGGTCTTCAGCCTGATCGCGGCGCTGCTCGTGGCGCGGCAGGCCTACTGGGCGGTCGCGCGGTCGGACGACCTCAGCGCGGCGGCCGCCAGCCAGACGGACGTCACGCAGACGATCGACGTGCAGCGCGGCGCCATCTACGACCGCACGGGCAGGGTCCTGCTGGCCGGCACGGCCTACCGCGATCAGCTGGTGGTCTACCCCGACCAGCTGACCCACGATGCCGCCACGGGGATGACGACCATCCTGGCCCGGATCCTGGGCCTGGACGCGACCGGCACGGCCGGCCTGCAAGCGACGCTGACCGGGACGTCGGCCTACGCGGTCCTCGCCCCGGCCCTGACCGCGGCCCAGAGCCAGGAGGTGAGAGACGGCCTGGCCAAGGGGACGCTCACGGAGCTCGACCTCGTCTCGCAGCCCTACCGCGTCTACCCCGATCCGGGCGGCGCACCGGACACGACCCTGGCCAGCCAGCTGCTGGGCTTCGTCAACGCGTCCGGCCAGGGCCAGTACGGCGTCGAGCAGTACTACCAGGACGAGCTGGCGGGGCGCCCGGAGAAGGTCGCCGGGGCGGCCGACGTCAACGGTCAGCCGATGATGGGCGACCAGGCCGTGGTCCAGGCCGGCCAGAACGGCGCGGACCTCCAGCTGACCCTCGACGCCAGCCTGCAGCTGCAGGTCGAGAAGGAACTCTATGCCGCCTACGTGGCCGACCAGGCGGCGTCGGCCAGCGCCGTCGTGATGGATCCGACCAGCGGGGCCATCCTGGCCTGGGCGACCGTGCCCGGCTACGACGCCAACGACTACCAGGCGGTCGCCGACAGCGCCCAGGGCCGTTTCGTCGACCCGATCGCCAGCTCCATCTACGAGCCCGGTTCGGTGATGAAGATGTTCGTCGCGGCGGCCGGCTACAGCAGCGGCGTGATCAAACCCACGACGCGCTTCGACGACACGGGGACGCTGGCCGTCGCCAACGGACGTATCTACGATGCCGACCGGCGTCCGATGGGCCGCCTCCAATTCCAGGATGGCATCGCCTATTCACGCAACGTGGTGGCCGCCCGTGCGGCCGCGACGCTGGGCAGGAGCACCGCGGCAGCCTCCCGGGCGCTGTACACCACGTGGGCGGCACTGGGCATCGGCGCCCCCACGGGCGTCGACGTGACCGGCGAGGTGGCCGGGCTGGCGCTCGACCCGGCGCGGCACCCGTGGACGCCCATCGACCTGGCCAACCACAGCTTCGGCCAGGGCGTGGCCGTGACGCCGCTGCAGCTGGCCGCATCCTTCGCGGCCATGGCCAACGGCGGCTTCCGAGTGACGCCCCACGTGGTCAGCGCGGTGGCCGGCGAACAGGTTCCCGTGGCGCCGGGCGTGCCCGTCCTCACGAGCGCCGTCTCGGCCCAGCTGCGCGCCCTGATGACCCATGTCGTGACCACCGTGCCGTACTACCACGCCGGGACGTACATCCCTGGCTACACCGTCGCCGGCAAGACCGGCACGGCCCAGATCTGGGACAGTCAGACCAACGACTGGGTGCCCAACACGTTCGACTTCAGCTTCGTCGGGTATGTCGGCACGACCGGGCCACAGGCGATCATCGTCGTGCGTCTCGATCACGTGCAGCCCAAGGTCATCGCCCAGGGCCAGTTCCAGCTGGCCATCACGTCCTACCAGCTCTTCCGCCGG
>JBIOID010000173.1:0-4620 GCA_044449585.1 Candidatus Limnocylindrales bacterium | reverse complement strand
GGCACACGCTGGTTCCAGCTGTACGTGATGCGCGACCGGTCCCGCACGGCCGACCTGGTCGCCCGCGCCGCCGCGGCCGGCTACAAGGCGCTCGTGACGACCGTCGACCTGCCATATGCCGGGTACCGCGAGCGCGAGCTGCGCGACCCGCTCGCGGACCAGGGCGAGCTGGGCAACGTGGGCAGCCTGGGCGGGGCCGACTTCCTGTCCGGCATCGGCGGCGAGATCGACCCGACGCTCGACTGGGACGACCTGGCCTGGTTGCGCTCCCTGTCCGATCTGCCCCTGATCCTCAAGGGCATCCTCGACCCGGCCGATGCCGCGCGCGCCGTCGAGCATGGCGCGGATGCCATCATCGTCTCCAACCACGGCGGCCGCCAGCTGGACCGGACGCCGGCCTCCATCGACGCCCTGGAGGGGGTCGTCGAGGCTGTCGCGGGCCAGGCCGAGGTCTACCTCGATGGCGGGGTCCGCCGCGGCACCGACGTAGTCACGGCGCTCGCCCTGGGCGCCCGGGCCGTGCTCATCGGGCGGCCCTATGTCTTCGCGCTGGCCGCCGGCGGGGAGTCGGGCGTCGCCCGCTGCCTGGAGATCCTGGACCGCGAGGTGCGGCTGGCGATGGCCCTCCTGGGAGCCCCCACCGTGGCCGAACTCACGCGCGACCGGGTGCGCTGACGTGCCCGCCCCGGCGACCGTCCATCGGCTGGTGGCGGGCTATGCCCGCGATGATGGCCGCGTCGGCAGCAGCGTCACCCTCATCCGTGACGGCGACGCGCTGATCGTGGCCGACCCGGGCATGGTGGCCCGCCGCGGCCGCATCCTGGAGCCCCTGCATCGGCTGGGCGTGGCACCTGGCGACGTCACCCATGTGTTCCTGTCCCATCACCACCCGGACCACACCATGAACGTGGCGCTCTTCCCGAAGGCCGAGGTGGTCGACTTCTGGGCGCGCTACCGCGACGACCTGTGGCTCGACCATGAGGGCGACGGCTATCACCTCTCGCCTCACGCCGAGCTGTGGCTCACGCCGGGCCACACGGAGGCGGATGCGACGCTCATGGTGCGGGCGGCCGACGGGGTCTACGCCCTGACCCACCTGTGGTGGCGCGGCGATCGGACGCCGCGCGTCGATCCGCTGGCCTGGGACCAGGCCACGCTGGAGGCCGGGCGAGAGCGGGTCCTGGCTGCGGCCGACGTCGTCATCCCCGGCCACGGTCGGCCGTTCCGGGTGGCCGATCGCCACGGCGCAGCTCGATGACCACGGCCACGAAGCCGGCCAGCACGGTCAGACCGTAGGCGGCGCACCAGATGCAGACGGCGTGGATGACCGCCAGCTGCAGGTAGACCAGGTACGCCTCCAGCAGCACGCCGATCAGCCCCAGCAGGTAGGCGCCGAGCAGCAGGCGACGCTCGCCGCGGCGGATCCAGCCGACGGTGGCCACGAGGTAGGCGCCGGAGTAGAGCAGCCCGAACGCGGCGGTGGGGATGCCCAGGATGCTGCTGTACGGGCTCGCGTCCACCGTCTCGCAGCCCTGCAGCGGCCCGCACACGGGTGAGCCGCCAGCCAGTTTGGTGATCGTCAGGTAGGCGGAGATGGCCAGCCCGATGACGCCGATGGCCGGCAGCAGCCAGGCGGCGCGGGGTCGCGCGGAGGCGGGCGCGAGGATGCGCCGGTCGGCCGTCATGGCTCAGGGGGTCGATGGGCTCGGGCTGAGTGCCGGGCTCGGGCTCGGCCTCGGGCTCGCCGTCGCAAAGCCGGAGGGCAGGGGACCCGGGGTGGCCGTGCCGAGGGCGGCATCGATGGCGGCCGTGACCGTGGCCGGGTCATATCCGTTCAGCAGCTTGCCGTTGACGAAGATGGCGGGCGTGCCGCTCACCCCGAGGGCGGCCCCCTGCGCGTGCTCCGCCTTCACGGCGGCGGCGGTGGCCGGATCCGCGGTGCACGTCTTGAACGCGCCCATATCGAGTCCCACCTCCGTGGCGATCTGGTTCAGCCGGTCCTCGCTGAACGCACCGCTGTTCTCGGTGACGCCCTGGTTGGCATACAGGTAGTCGTGGTACGGCCAGAACTGATCCTGCTGCCCGGCGCAGGTCGCGGCGATGGCCGCCGCGGTCGATTCCGGGCCGATGAAGGCGTAGTTGTGGAACGCCATCTTGGCCTGGCCGGTGGCGACGTAGGTCGTGACCAGCTGTGGTTGCTCCAAGGTCGTGAATTCGGCGCAGTAGGGACACTGGAAGTCGGCCCAGATGTCGACCGTGACCGGCGCGCCGCTGCTGCCCAGGGTGGTCCCGTTCGCCAGCGCCGGCGGCGAGCTGACCGTGGGCGCGATGATGGTTGCGCTGCTGCCGTGCTGGTTGGACACCACCAGGAAGCCGATGACCAGCAATGCGATGACCACGGCGGCCCCGGTCAGCCACATCATCGGCGAGACCCGGCTGGCCTCTGCCTTGCGGCGCTTGGCCAGGTCGCGGTCGCGCGCTTCGCGGCGGGCGGATCGCTGGGAATCCCGTCGCGCCCGCCGGGAGTCGGGCGGCGCGGGAGATCGGCTTGACGAGGACACCGGTAGCCTCCGTGGACGTCATGATCGCGGTGACAGCGTAGCCGTCACGCGCCGATCACGCCGCCGGGCCGGCCTCCACCGGCCGCGCGCCGGCGCCGTCAGCGGTCAGCGAGATCGATCCACAGGGGTGCGTGGTCGGACGGGGTGGGCCCCTTGCGGGCATCGCGGTCGACCTCGGCGGCCACGATGCGCTCAGCCAGCGGGCGTGTCACCAGCAGGTGGTCGATGCGCATGCCCAGGCCCTTGTGGAAGTTGCCGGCGCGGTAATCCCACCACGTGAACCGCCCGCCCTCCGGGTGCCGCAGCCGGTACGCGTCGACGAGGCCCCACGCCAGGAGCGCCTGGAAGGCCGCCCGCTCTGGTGCCGAGGTGTGCGTAGTGCCTACGTACTCGGCCGGGTCGTAGACGTCGAGATCGGTCGGCGCGACGTTCAGGTCGCCGCCCAGCACCAGCGGTTCGTCCGGTGCGGCATCGGCCTGCAGCCAGGCCAGCAGGAGCTCGAACCAGGCCAGCTTGGCGGCATAGAAGGGGGTGTCGAGGGCGCGGCCGTTGGGCGCGTACAGGCTCACCACCCGCACCCCGCCGCAGGTGGCCGCGATCATGCGCGCCTCCGCCGCCGGTTCGTCATCGGGTTCCCCGGTCAGGACTGGCTGGAGGGGTCCCGCGCCGAAGTTCGTGGCGACATCGGTCAGGCCGACCCGCGAGGCGATGGCCACCCCATTCCAGCGCCCTTCTCCATGGTGGGCCAGCTGATAGCCGGCCATACCGAAGGCGAGGTCGGGGGCCGCCTCGTCGCTCAGCTTCGTCTCCTGCATCAACAGCACGTCCGGCTGGGCAGCGGCCAGCCAGCCTTCCACTCTGGCCAGCCGGGCGCGCAGCGAGTTGACGTTCCACGTGGCGATGCGCACCCCGCGAGCCTACCAGCCGGCGGCGTCGGGGACATGTCCGCGCGGGCTATCCACGGTCTGTCCACCGCGGCCCGGGGCAGCGTGGATAACCATCGCCGCGGCCGCGCCTTTCGTGGATAAGTGGCGTTGACCCACGCCGCGCCCCGGCGTACCGTGAGCCTTGCCCGGAGAGGCCGAAGCGAACCCGACCCGAGATCGTCTCAACGGTCGCGGGGCGCGCGGTCCCTCCGGGCGTTCTGCGTCGTGCGGAGGTGCTCATGGCCGTCTGGTTCACGGTGCGTCTCGACGATCGGCCGGGCTCGCTGGCTCGCCTGGCGGGGGCGCTCGGCACGCGCGGCGTCAACATCACCGGCATCGTCGGCGTGGCCGAGGACACCGACGGGACCCTGATGCTCACGACCTCCGACGCGGACACGACGCGGGCGGTGCTGACCGTCGAGGGCATCGCCTTCGAGGCGCACGACAGCGCGGCCCTCGCCACGGCCGGCGGTCCGCCGGCGGTCCGTCAGGGCCTGGCGGACCAGGGGTTCCACATCGACCAGGGCTGACGGGCGCTCCGGTCGCCCGACCGTCAGGCGGTCGCCAGCTCCACTCCGGCCGCCCGACAATCGGCCGCGTACGCCTCCAGCGCTTCGTCGCTCCTGGTGCTCGCCCTCAGCAGTTCCATGACCCGGTGCACACCCACCTCGGCGTAGCGACCGAGCAGGTCGACCCGCGCCTGACCCCCCGGCAGGGCCGCACCCCACCAGATGTGGAGGCTGACCCGCAGGCTGGCCGGGTCGCGCCCGATCTCCTCGCATCGGGCGGCGATCACCGGCAGCGCGGCCGCCACCTCGTCGGGCGTCAGGCCATCGAGATTCAACTCATCGGCATACCGCGCGGCCAGCCGCCAGGTCACGTTGGGTCCGTTGCCCCCGACCATGATCGGTACGTGCGGCTGCTGCAGCGGCTTGGGGACGTTGATCGCGTTGGTCACGCTGGCGTGCGCGCCGGTCGCGGTGGCATGCGTGCTCCGGCCCGGCGCGAGCATGGCCGTGATGACCGCCAGGTGATCGCCCAACGCGGCCAGCCGCGCCTTCGTGTCCGGGAAGCCATAGCCGTACGCCAGCCACTCGTCGCGTTTCCAACCGGCGCCGATGCCCAGCTCCATG
>JBIOID010000172.1:0-4620 GCA_044449585.1 Candidatus Limnocylindrales bacterium | reverse complement strand
CTACCTGGAGTTCTTCGCCAAGGGCTCGACGCAGAACCTCATGTTCGCCAACCAGCCGGGCTTCATCCCGACGGCCAAGGATGCCGATACGTCCAGCTTCTCCGACCTCCAGAAGAAGGCCGTCCAGCTGGTCAGCTCGGCGCAGAAGATCACCCAGTTCCTTGATCGTGACTCGCGACCGGACTTCGCCGGGGCCCAGGGCATGCAGGCGTTCCTGCAGACCTTCCTCAAGAACCCGACCGCCGACACGATGCCCCTCCAGACCCAGATGCAGGCTTACTGGGACCAGCTGCCGCCGTACGCTGGCGCCGGCTCCTGACCTCCTCCGGGACGGTCCTGCATGACCGACCTCGCCCCCGCCTCGCCGGCCAGCCCCGGTGGCGCGGGGGCGAACCATGTCCCGCGCCGGCGTCACCGCTTCAGCCTCCTGACGCGACGCGACAAGGTCGTGCTCGGGGTGATGATCGGCGTCCCGGTGTTCCTCGATGTCGCGTTCATCTGGCTGCCGACGTTCGCCTCGATCGGGTTGTCGTTCACCAACTGGGACGGGGCCGGGTCACTGACGGCCAAGAACTTCATCGGCCTCAAGAACTACCAGTTCCTGGCCAGCGGCTACGAGCCGTTCTGGCCGGCCGTTTCGCACAACCTGATCTGGCTGCTCTTCTTCGTGTGCGTGGCCACGCCGCTGGGCATCTTCTTCGCCGTCCTGCTCGATCGTGAGCTGCGCGGCAGCGTCATCTACCAGAACGTCTTCTACCTGCCGGTGGTGCTGTCGCTCGTCATCGTCGGCTTCATCTGGGAGCTCCAGTACGCGCCGACCGACGGCTTCATCAACGGCGTCCTGGGGCGGACCAGCCAGGACAACCTGATCGACTGGCTGGGCAACCCGGCCATCAACATCTGGGCCGTGGTGGTGGCCGCCAGCTGGCGCCACGTGGGCTACATCATGGTGCTCTACCTGGCCGGCCTGAAGAGCGTCGACCCCGGCCTGCGCGAAGCGGCCGCTATCGACGGCGCCAACGAGCGCCAGACATTCTTCCGCGTGGTCTTCCCGGTGATGGCGCCCATCAACGTGGTCATCGTCGTGGTGACCGTGATCGAGTCGCTGCGCGCGTTCGACCTGGCCTTCATCATCAACCAGGGCACGAACGGCCTCGAGTTGCTGTCCACGCTCATCACCAACAACAGCCTCAGCGAGGCGAGCCTGATCGGCTTCGGCTCGGCCATCGCGGTGGTGCTGCTGACCATCTCGCTGGTGCCCATCGTCATCTACCTGACCCACGTGATGCGCGAGGAGGGCAGGTGAGCGCCGCCGTCGGGATCCCGGCGGCCGGCACGCCAGCTGGCGCCACGAAGCCCAAGCGTCGCCGAGTGAAGCGCAGCCGGGTGGCGTTGCATGCCTTCCTGATCGTCGTCTGCACGATCTGGGTCTTTCCCCTGCTGTGGGCCGTCTATATCTCCCTGCGATCCCTGGGCGACACCGCGGTGAACGGCGACTTCTCGCTGCCCTCCTCGCTCAGCTTCCAGAACTACATCGACGCCTGGACCCAGGCGAACCTGCCCTACTACTACCTGAATACCTTGATCGTGGCCATCCCGGCGGTGGTCATCGTCCTCTTCGTCTCGTCGATGCTGGCGTTCGCCCTGACGCGGGTCACCAACCGCTTCAACCTGATCCTGCTGCTCATCTTCACGGCCGGCAACCTGCTCCCGCCGCAGGTCATCATCGTGCCGCTGTACACGCTCTACAACGCCATCCCCATCGCACCACCGCTGAGCGACAACGGCCGGCTGTACGACCAGTACATCGGCATCATCCTCATCCACGTCGTGTTCCAGACCGGCTTCTGCGTCTTCGTCCTGGCCAACTACATGCGCACCCTGCCGCGGGAGCTGACCGAAGCGGCGATCGTGGACGGGGCCGGCATCGCGACCATCTACCGCAAGGTCATCCTGCCCCTGTGTCGACCGGCCCTGGCCGCCCTGGCGACGCTCGAGTTCACGTTCATCTACAACGACTTCTTCTGGGCCCTGCTGCTCATCGAGACCGGGTCCAAGCGACCGATCACGTCGGCCCTCAACAACCTCCAGGGCCAGTTCTTCACCAACAACAACCTGCTCGCCGCGGCCTCCCTGCTGGTGGCCATCCCGACGGTCGTCGTGTACCTCATCTTCCGGCGCCAGTTCGTGCGCGGCCTGACGCTGGGCGCGACCAAGGGGTGACTCAGGCCGGCAGCCAGCCTGCGCCGGCGACCGGCTCGACCGGGATGACGCGTGCCTCGCGGCCGGTGATCGGCCTGTACGCCCGCGCCACCGCCGCGCGCAGGTCCGGCAGCGCCTCCCGTGCCACCAGGTTGATGGTCGACCCGCCGAAACCACCGCCGGTCATGCGCGCCGCGACCACCCCGGGCGTCGCGGAGGCGATGCCGACCAGCGCGTCCAGCTCCGGCGTGCTGATCTGGAAGTCGTCGCGCATGCTGGCGTGACTGGCCGCCCACGCTTCACCGACGGCCGCCAGGTCGCCCGCCGCGAAGGCGTCGGCCGTGGCCAGCACGCGCGCGTTCTCGGTCACGATGTGGCGGGCGCGGCGGAAGGCCACCTCGTCGAGGTGCGGCCGCGCCCGCGCCAGCAGGTCGAGGTCGACGTCGCGCAGGGTGCGCACCTGCGGGTCCAGCGCGGCCAGCCCGGCGACCGCCCGCTCGCACTCGGCGCGGCGATCGTTGTACGACGATCCCGCGGCCAGTTCATGGGGCATGCCGGAGTGGATCACGACCAGGCGATGGGTGGCCAGGGGCAAGGGCACCGCCCGCCACGTCAGCGCGCGGCAGTCGAAAAGCAAGGCCGCGCCGGCTACCCCGTTGGCGACCGAGAACTGGTCCATCAGGCCGGACCGGACGCCGACGTAACCGTTCTCCGCGCGCTGGCAGAGGCGCGCCAGGGTGAGCGGATCCGCGCGCGGCCCGGTCGGCCCGGAGAGCGCCCAGGCCGAGGCCAGCTCCAGCGCCGCGGAGGACGACAGGCCGGCGCCCTGGGGCAGCGTCGAGGCGATCACCCCGCGGAACGCGGTGAGCGGCTGCCGGGCACGGGCGAGTTCGCGTGCCGTGCCCGCCACGTAGTCGATCCACTCATGGCGCGGGGCGCCCATGCGCCCCAGGCGGAAACCGGCCTGCCGCCCGTCGGCCAGCAGGTGCACCATGACCTCGCGGCCCGCATGGGCCACGAACGCGAGGTGGATCTCCAGATCGATGGCCACCGGCAGGACCAGGCCGGCGTTGTAGTCGGTGTGCTCGCCGATCAGGTTGACGCGCCCGGGCGCCCGCACGACCATCGCGGGCTCGCCGGCCGCGCTCGGGCCGGCCACCTCGGCCAATCGAGTCAGCAGATCCGCCCGGTCCGGCGGCGTCGTGAGGTGATCGACATCGGGCATGCCGGCAAGCGTACGGGCGCGGCCGATCGGCCGCTGGGCCGTTCGCACGCGCCGGCCGGCGACCGCAGTCCCGGGTGGCGGCCGTGACGGCGCGACCGTGGACGACACCGGAGCTGACCGGCACCGGCCGCGTGCCGATGCACAGCGTGCCCCATCCGGACCGGCTCGAGCTCGATGGGACCTGGCGCTTCCAGCTGCTCCCCGACCCAGAGGCCCCACCGGGCGCAACCTGGTCGACGGCGGAGGTGCCGGGCTGCTGGACGATGCAGGGCTTCGCCGACCTGCCCCACTACACCAACGTGCAGATGCCCTTCGCCGGCCTACCACCGGACGTGCCGGCCGCCAACCCGACCGGCGTCTACGAACGCACCGCGACGCTGCCCGCCGCGTGGGCGGGGCGGCGCATCGTGCTGCACGTCGGCGCCGCCGAGAGCGTCCTGATCGCGGAGGTCAACGGCCACCAGGCAGGCGTCAGCAAGGATTCGCACCTCGCCGCCGAGTTCGACGTGACCACCCTGGTGACATCGGGGGCCAACACGATCCGCCTGACGGTCGTCAAATGGTCCGATGCGACCTACATCGAGGACCAGGACCAGTGGTGGCATGGCGGGCTCACACGGTCCGTCTTCCTGTACGCGACCGACGAGGTCCACCTGGCCGACATCCGGGCCATCCCCGGCCTGACCGAGGACCTGACCACCGGCACCCTCGACCTGGCGGTGCAGATCGCCTGGGGTCAGACCGGCCCGGCCGTGGGCTGGCGTGTCGAGGTGCGCGTCGAGGATGATGCGGCCGCCTCGCCACCGCGCGTGGTGCTGGCCGAGTCGGCGGCCGTGCCCGGTGGCGAGGACCTGACGGAGGGGCCCACGACGCCGGCCGAGCGGACGCTCCTCGCCCGTCGCGCGGCCGGCGGTCCGCTGCCGACCGCGGCCGAGGAATCGGCGTGGTCGGCCATCCACCGGCGGGTCGTGCCGCCATCGGCCGGCCAGGTGGCCTGGCAGGCGGCGGTGCCGGGCGTCCGGCGCTGGACGGCGGAGACGCCCGAGCTCTATCGACTGGTGGTCACGCTGCGCAGGCCCGACGGGGCGGTCGTCGAGGAGGCCCGGCTGCGGATCGGCTTCCGGCGGGTCGAGATCGTCGGCCTCGATCTGCTGCTGAATGGGCGCCGCGTGTTCCTGCGCGGCGTCAACCGG
>JBIOID010000171.1:0-4651 GCA_044449585.1 Candidatus Limnocylindrales bacterium | reverse complement strand
GAGCGCTGGGCCCTCATCTTGGGCGTGAGCAGCGGGTTCGGTGCCGCGACCGCGACGGCCCTGGCCCATGCCGGCTACGGCATCGTGGGCGTCCACCTCGATCTGCGCGGCACGATCGCCGCGGCGGACGGCGTCCGGGCCAGGATCGCCGCGGCCGGCGTGCCCGTCGTGTTCCACAACATCAACGCCGCGGACGAAGCCAGGCGGCAGGCGGTCGTGGCGGCCACGGCCGCCACATTCGCGGAGCGCCGGGCCGCCGGTGCCGACCCGTTCGTGGCGGTCCTCCTCCATTCGCTCGCCTTCGGCACCACGCTGCCGTATATCGTCCCCTCGGGCGAGGGCAAGGAAGTCAGCCAGAAGCAGCTCGAGATGACGGCCGACGTCATGGCCCACTCGATGGTCTACTGGACGCGCGACCTCCTCCACGCCGGCCTGCTGGCGGACGGCAGCCGCCTGTTCGCCATGACCAGCGACGGCGCGGTCCGCAACGTACCGACCTACGGCCCGGTCAGCGCCGCCAAGGCCGCGCTCGAGTCCCACGTGCGCCAGCTGGCCATGGAGCTGATCCCGGTGGGCATCACCGTCAATGCGATCCGGGCCGGCGTGACCGATACGCCCGCGCTGCGCCGTATCCCGGGCCACGAGGAGCTGCTCCAGGTGGCGGGCGACCGCAATCCCGCGGGGCGCCTTACCCGGCCCGAGGACGTCGCCCAGGCCATCGTGGCGCTGGCCTCGCCGCGCCTGCACTGGATGACCGGTAACACCATCGGCGTCGACGGTGGCGAAGCCATCGGATCGCGTCAGCTGGGCCCCTCCGGCGACGACTGAGCCGCACCGCGCGGCGGGCCTCCCGACGTCAGGCGGGCCGTTGCGGCCACCCGCCTCACGCCCGCCCCTGCCCAGGGCCGTCCGCCTGGGCAACCTCGGGGTCCGCCTCGGCTTGGCCGTTATCGCCGACCGGATCGTCGTCGAGGGCGCGGAGCATGTGCCCGACGAACCCAGCGTCATCCTCGCTAGCAACCATCTTTCGATCCTTGACCCGCCCGTGCTGACCGTGACAATCGCCCGCCTGATCTGCCGGCAGGTGCGCTACATGGCCAAGGCGGAGGCCTTCGATGTGCCCCTGCTCGGGACGGTGCTGCGGGCATATGGCGGTTTCGCGGTTCGCCGGGGTCGGGCCGATCGCGAAGCCTACCGAGCGGCCAGAGAAGTGCTCGAGAGCGGCGCCTGGCTCGGCCTTGCCCCGGAGGGCACGCGCAGCCGGTCGGGCCACCTGGGCGAACCCAAGTCGGGGGTGGCCCTGCTCGCGATCCGCTCCGGCGCGACCGTCCTGCCGGTGGGCATCAGCGGCACCGAACGCGCCTGGCCCGTCGGCGCGAGGCTCCCTCGGCCGGGGAGGACCATGACCGTCCGCTTCGGGATGGCGTATCGGCCGGCCGACGCCAGCGGCGCCGACCGTCGCCAGGAGGTGGAGGTCGCGTCCGAGGCACTCATGCGCGCCATCGCGGCCCTGCTGCCGCCCAGCTACCGGGGCCGGTTCGGCTGAGCCAGCGGCGGGGGCGCCGGATCCGCATCAGGCGCAGCCCGTCATCCGCCGGGAGGCGGATCGGCCGCGTCATGGGCCCACCGCTCGATGTAGGTCAGGAGCCTCGGATCGCGGCCGATCAGGTAGAAGTGGCGAAGCTCCCCCAGTTGGATCAAGTGGTAGTGGAACGGCGCCAGCTCGCCGGGCAGGGTCTTGCCGTTCGACTTCGCGGGCGCCAGGTTGTAGTAGGACCACGTGCCCGCGTCGAAACGAGGCAGCCAGGTGGCCACGGTCTCCAGCGCCTGGGCGGCCACCCGCGTGGCCGTCGCGTCGCCGGTCACGAGCGCGTACTCGCGCACCCCTTCGATGGCGAACAGCATGCCGTTCAGGGTGTGCTCGCTGTAGGGCGGCATGTACTCCTCGATCCAGAGCGAGCCAGCGACCGTGTTCGCCACGCCCCCATGGACCGCATCGCGGCCGATCGTCGACAGAGCCTTGGTGGCCGCCGAGAGATAGGCCTGCCGGCCGGTCACCTGATGGGCACGCAGGAGCAGCGACATCCCCTCCCCCTCCGCCATGCCGCTCCACCACGGAGTCGGTTGGGTCCCGAAGGGGAAGTCGTACAGCCATCGACCATCGGACAGCTGGTTGGCCACGAGCCAATCGCTCATGGCCAGGAACGCGTCGCGGGCCCCCGCCGCCCCCGTTTCCAACCAGCGCTGGTACTGGGCGAGGCCCCATTGGCTGATCTGCACCGGGCTATAGCGGGCCACGCCGCCATGCACTGCCATGGGGATGCCGGCCCGGTCGGTCAGCTCGACACCCCACGGGTCGCGCAGCCCCATCCAGGCATCCAGCAGGGGACCACCAGGCCCGATGGGCGGCGCTGCGGAGGCATCGTAGATGGCCAGGTCGGGGTCGAGATATTGGTGCAGGATCTGTGTGGCGCTCATGCCGCCGCGGGCGCACGCGATGACGCCTCGCTGGGGCAGCACGGTGTCGATCGGGGCGACCGGCGTACCGCAGCGGTCCTCGACGCCGGACTGGATGCGCGGCTGGAAGAACGGCGCTTCCAGATCACTCTTGCGCAGCACCAGGGACCACGTCGCCTGGACGGCCTCGATGACGGCGGATGGGACCGGACTCGTCGGTCTGTAGGGCATGCCGACCTCGTCATCGGCGAGGTCGAAACACGATCCATCGACTGGTCCTTCCTTGAACGTCGGCTCCATCGCCCGGAACCAGGCCGCCTGCCTGATGGCGATGGCCGCCGCCGCCAGGGCCGTCGGCGGTGCGTCCGCCGGCCACGATGTGGCCAGCACGACCTCCACGTACCGCCGCAACGGGACCGTGGCGACGCGCGTCGTGACGTTGTCGACGACATGGCCCACGCGGATCGTCGGCGGCGGTACGAGCGCGTCGCTCCAACCGACGCAGGGCAGCCGATCGGCGGCGGGTGTGGGATCAGCCGGGCTCGGCGGCGCGATGGAGCCGGAGGCCACGGCCGGGCTCGGCGGCGCGATGGAGCCGGATGCCACGGCCGCGCTCGGGGTGGTCGGACCTGCGAGGCTGGTAGTCGGTGTCGCCCCGCAGGCGGCGACAAGCAGCGCGAGGAGGGCGAGGAAAACTCGAATCAGGCGCCCGCGTGGCGGTCGGCGAGGCACGGATCCATCATATTCGGCGGGCCGGATGGTCGCTCGTGGACACTCCGCGACGACGGGCGGCTTCCGGCGTGGGTGTCGATCCCTCGGCTGATCGCGCCGCCGCGCGGGCTAGAACGCGTCGAGGTAGCGGTCGATCTCCCAGCTGGTGACCTGCGTGCGGTAGCTGTCCCACTCCTCCGACTTGGCGGCCACGAAGTGGTCGTACACGTGCTCGCCCAGAGCCGCCCGCACGACGTCGTCGTGGCTGAGGGCCTCGAGCGCGTCACCCAACGTGCCCGGCAGTTCCTTGATGCCGTGCTCGGCGATGCGCGCGGCGCTCATCTCGAAGAGGCTCTCCTCGACCGGGTCGGCCAGCTTGAGGCCCTTCTCCACGCCATCGAGGCCGGCGGCCAGCATGACCGCGAAGGCCAGGTATGGGTTGGACGACGGATCCGGGCAGCGCACCTCGATGCGCGTCGCCTCGACCGCGCGCCCGGGCGACGCCTTGGGCACGCGGATGAGGGCCGAGCGGTTGGTGCGGCCCCAGGTCAGGTAGGTGGGCGCCTCGTAGCCGGGGACGAGCCGCTTGTACGAGTTCACGGTCGGGGCCAGGACGGCGATCATGCCCCGCGCATGGGCCAGGATGCCGGCCATGTAGCTGCGGGCGAGGTCAGACAGACCGTACTTGTTGGACGCGTCGGCGAACGCGTTGCGCGACTCGGCCACGGAGTAGAGGCTCTGGTGCGTGTGCATGCCCGAGCCGTTGATGCCGTAGATCGGCTTGGGCATGAACGTGGCGTACAGGCCGTGCAGGTTGGCGATGGCCTTCAGGGTGAACTTGAAGGTGATCGCGTTGTCCGCCGTCCGGAGGCCGTCGGCGTATTCGAAATCGATCTCGTGCTGGCCGGCCGCGACCTCGTGGTGGGCGGCCTCGACGCGGATGCCGAATGCTTCGAGGGCGTTGACCATGTCCTGACGCACTTCCTGGGCCAGGTCGGTGGAGAAGTCGAAGTAGCCGGCCTGATCGTGCGGCAGCGGCCGCACCTGGCCGTCGTCGTCGCGCCGGAACAGGAAGAACTCGAGCTCCGGCCCGGTGTTCCAGACGTAGCCCAGCTTGCTGGCGCGCTCGATCTGCTTCTTGAGCACGAAGCGTGGATCACCCACGAATGGGTCGCCGCCGGGGGTCATCACGTCGCAGATGACGCGGGCCGTGCCGCGGCTGCCCAGCGGACCGCTGCCCAGGCTGCCGTGGCCGGGCTGCCAGGGGATCTCGGCGAACGTATCCATGTCCGGCTTGAGCCACTGGTCGCTCTCGGAGATGCGAGTGAAGCCCTCGATCGAGCTGCCGTCGAACCAGGTGCCGTCCTTGACCGAGCCGGCCAGCTGGTGCAGCGGGATGGTGACGCTCTTGACGATGCCCAGGATGTCGGTGAACTGCAGCTGCACGAAGCGGATGTTGTGTTCCTTGGCGGCCTCGATCTTG
>JBIOID010000170.1:0-4684 GCA_044449585.1 Candidatus Limnocylindrales bacterium | reverse complement strand
GGTCGCGCACGTGATGGCCGGCCGCGCGTCGGCGACCGAGCATGAGCGCCAGCGATGCGGTCGCGCCACCGGGACCGCCAAGGAGGATGTGATGCTGCCCACCGACCGCCAGCTGCTCGCCCAGTACCACCACGCCGACCGGCTGCGCGAGGCGCACCAGGCCCGCCTGGCCAAGCAGGCCCGCTCGGCCAGCCGGCCGCTCGTCACGCAGCGCCTGACCGGCGCCCCGCTGGGCGGCGCCCTGGCCGCCCTGCGCACCCGCCTCGCCCGCGGTGGGCCGGCCGTGACCGTCACGCCGGCCGGTTCGGTCAGCGGCCACGTGCTGCTGCGCTCGAGCCACCTGCGCTAGTCCCCCCCCGCCCACTCGATCGAGAGAAGGAGTCCCGCCATGGTCCTCGCCGAACAGCCCACCACCCTCGAACTCGAACTCGCCCCCGGCTGGAGCGCCCTGGCCGCGCCGCTCGACGCGGCGGCCGCCGCGGCGCTGGCCGACTGGTTCCGCACCGCCGCCCGGCGCGCGGTCGCCGTCGGGCCGACCGACACGGCCGATGTGGAGGGCCATGGCCCGGCCGATGCGACGGCCGTGACCGTGCTCGTGACGCTGGGCGACGACGAGGTCGTGGGGCACGCCTTCAGCCTGCGCTTCCCCTCGCCCGAGGACGCGCAGCGGCTGCGCACGCGGCTCGCCGCGGGCGGCCTGCTGGTGGCCGCGCTGACCGTCGGCTCGATCGCCGTGGGCACCCACCTGGCCCATCCGGGCACGGTCGGTGGGGCCGCCGTGGGCGTCGCCCCGGCCGCCGCCCCGGCGCCCTTCGTCAACCGCGGCCTGAACGCCGACATCCGCTCGGGCGACATCGTGATCGAGGAGGCCGCCCCGGCCGCCCCCTTCGTCAACCGCGGCCTGGCCGCCGACCAGCGCTCGGGTGACCTGGTGACCGAGGAGGCCGGCAGCGCGCCGGTCGTCCACGGCGAGCAGAAGAACTAGCGACCGCGCGGGAGCGGTTGTCGGCAGGATGACCGCCTAGCGCGGCGCGAGTGGATCGAACGGTTCGACCCAGCGGGCCCGCCAGGCCGGCGCCTCGAAGGGCTGGCCGAAGTAGTACGTCTCGCGCCGGATGTGGCCGTCACCGACCTCGAGCAGCGCGACCACCAGCCATCGTTCGCCCGAGGCGTACGTGTTAGCCCCTTCGACCACGAGGAGTGGCCCGGCTCCGTGGACGCGCACGCGCGTGTAGAGGGGCGACAGCTCCCAGCCTTCGTGGCCGGCCGACACACGTTCGGTGGCGATCTCGGGAAAGCCCGGATAGGCACCGTGGATCGCGACGTCGGCCTCGTGGTTCGGGATCCGCTCGCCGGATTGGGGCCATTCGACCGACCAGCCGGCACCCCGCATGCGCCGCAGCTCGTCCCAATCCCGCACCGCTGAGGCGCGGCCGTACCGCTCCCCGAGCCTGGCCATCTCCGCATCGCCGGGCTCGCCGGCCGGCGCCAGCTGCGCGGGTGGGCTTTGAGGATCGAACGGCACCACGTGCGCGGCCCGCCACGGTGGCGCCGGGAACGGCTCGCAGAAGTACGTCGTGGTCTGGGCGATGCGCTCCCCGTTCAGCTCCAGGATCGCCACGACGAACCAGTCGCGACCGTCGGGATACGTCGAGCGCCCCTCGATGGTCCACAGTTCGTCACGCCCCGCGACGCGGCGGACGGTGCCCAGCGCCGGCAGGCCTCCTGGGTAGGCCGCCTGGAGCTCGCGCAGCCGCTCGCGACCCTGGACCGACTCGCCCGACTGCGGCCAGCGCTCGACATGGTCGGCCGTGCGCAGCCCGGCGAGTGCCTCGCCGTCGCCGGCCCGCATGGCGGCCAGAGCCGCCTCGATGACGCCCGGCAGCTCCTCGTCCATGCTCGCATCGTACGCTGTCGAGGGTCTCCGCCAGCGGTCCGCACGACGCGTCGGGAAACAAGACCCACCAGCCGATGACCTTCGGCACCGGTCCAGGTCGCGCCACCGAACCATGCTGGACATGTGTCGCCGCCGGCCCGCCGCCCGGTCGGCCGCGGTGATGCGCCGGGGGTCGATGGGAAGGTGCCGATGCGCGTCCGACGCGGGCTCCTGTTCTGGGGCCTGTTCCTGATCCCGTTCGGGGCGATCCCCTTGCTGGTCCGCGCCGGTCTGTTCGATGCCGGCGCAGCGGGCGACATCCTGCCGCTGTGGCCGCTCGCGCTCATCGCCGTCGGCCTGGTCCTCCTGGTCAGCCGCACGCGGGTCGCCCTCGCTGGCACGGCGGTGGTGGCCATCGTGCTCGGCAGCCTGGCCGGCACGGCCGTCGCGTCGGGTCCGGCGTGGGTCGGCAGCGCCGTCGGCTGTCGTCAGGCGGATAGCATGGCGGCCGACCTCGATCGCACGGGCACATTCGACGGCCCGGCGACGGTCGCTCTCGCGCTCCGTTGCGGTTCCGTCGCCCTCACGACGCGGGGCGGATCGGACTGGCAGGTGTCGGCCGCGCACGCCGCACCGGCCCCGACGATCCTGGCCTCGGGCACCCAGCTGTCGGTCACCTCGCCCGCGGAGAACGATGGTCGGCAGCAGACATGGAGTATCGCCGCACCGGCCGATCGACTCGACATGTTGCAGCTCACGGCCACGGCCACCAGCGCGACGTTCCACCTCGACGGGGCCCACCTGACACAGCTGAGCGCCCACCTGGACGCCGGGGACCTGCTCATCGATGCCGGAGCCGCGACGATCACGCGCCTCGATGTCTCGGTCGACGCCGGGCGAGCCCGCATCGCCCTGGGTCCCGGGGGCGCCACGAGCGGGCGCATCGCCGTCGATATCGGCGCCATCGACCTGTGCGTGCCGGCCGATGTCGACCTTCGGCTCACGGTCAACGAGGACGTCACGTTCGTGACCAACCTCGCCCGGCAGGGACTGACGGATGAGGGCGGTGTCTGGCGCCGTTTCGGGGCGCCCGGCGCGCCGACGATCGAACTGACCATCACGGGCGACGTGGCGAATCTGACGCTTGATCCACAGGGAGGCTGCCGATGAACGATCGACTGTACCGGTCGCGAGATGACCGGATGCTGGCCGGCGTGGCCGGCGGGCTCGCGGACTACTGGGACGCTGACCCCTCCCTGATACGCATCATCTGGGTGCTCCTGGCCATCTTCACGGGCGGCCTGGCGCTCGTCATCTACATCGTGATGGCCTTCGTCGTGCCCGATGAGGACACGCTGGCCTACCCGACCGCCTCCGCGGCGACGAGCGCCCCGCCGGTCACCGGGGCCCCGGCTGGACCGACCGCGCAGGGCTGGGCGGCCGCGCCGGCGGCGGGGCCGTCGGTCTCGCCGTCGGATCGCCTTGCCGCTCGGCGAGCGGCCCGAGCGGCCCGGCGAACCTACCGGCGACAGCACGGCGCCGGCATGGGCGCCGCCCTGGCAGGGATCCTCCTCGTGCTGCTGGGCGGCTTCTTCCTCGCCCGTCAGTGGCTGCCGCAGCTCGATTTCGACTGGTTCTGGCCGATGATCCTGATCGCCCTCGGCGTCGTCATCATCGCGGCTGCGTTCGGGCGGACGCACGAAGATCGACCCGGCCCCCAGTGAGGCGCGCGCGGCGCGGGCCGCTGGTCGCGGCGACCTGGCTGATCGGCCTGGGGTTCGTCTTCCTGATCCGTCAGGCGACCGATCTGCCCTGGGACCAGCTCTGGCCCTTGTTTCTCATCGTGGTCGGCGCGGTCGGCATCGTCTCGCGAGCCTTCAGCTGGCCGGTTCGGGCCGGCATCTGGAGCTTCACGTGGTCCCTGGCCTGGATCGTGGCCGGCGTGATCCTGCTGTCGAGCACCACGGGCACGCTGCAGCGTCCGGGCGAGCTGATCGCCGAGTGGTGGCCCTTCGCGGCGATCGGCCTCGGCTTCTGGTTCCTGCTGGGGGCGTTCCTGTCGGGCCGGCACGGTCCCGTCGAGACGCTGGCGATGCCACTGGAAGGCGCGCCCGCTGCGGCCGTGCACCTCCGCTACGGAGCGGGCCTGCTGACCGTCGGCCGGGCGGCCGCCGGCCACCTGGTGGATGGCACGTTCGCCGGTGGCGTCGAGCTGTACCGACACGGCGCTAACCGTGTGGAACTCCGGCAGGACACCTCCTTCGGCCTGCCCTGGCTCGATCATCCGGCCGAGTGGGCCGTCGGCCTGACCGGTGAGGTGCCCCTGGACCTGCGCGTGGAGACCGGCGCCAGCCGGGCCAGCCTGGACCTGGGCGAATTGCGCGTGCGGGACCTCGACATCCGCACCGGCGCGAGCGAGACGCGCGTACGGCTGCCCCGCAAGGCCGGCCTGACCACCGTCCATGCCCAGGCCGGCATGGCCTCCCTGGTGCTGGAGGTGCCGGAGGGTGTCGCCGCGAGGATCCGCGCCAGGATCACGGTCGGCAGCAGCCAGATCGACGAGTCGCGCTTCCCCCGCATCGGCGACCTGTACCAGTCGCTGGACTTTGGGACGGCGGCCGATCGCGTCGAGATCGACGTCCAGGGCGGCGTCGGGTCGGTGCGCGTCACGAGCGGCGGTCCCCGGCCCTCTTCGGCATCGTTGCAGCCATCGCCCACGCCGGCCGCCTGAGCCTCGGTCGGGACAGCCAGCGTTGACCCGCGCGGCCGCCCACGCGGCGGTCCTGGGCCCGGCGGGACGACCGTACC
>JBIOID010000169.1:0-4703 GCA_044449585.1 Candidatus Limnocylindrales bacterium | reverse complement strand
TCGTTGTCCAGCGCCAGGTAGACATTGGCGACCGTCTGCGCCTCCACGCCCTGCACGGCGTCGACGACAAGCAGGGCACCCTCGCACGCGGCAAGGCTGCGTGAGACTACGTACGTAAAGTCGACATGGCCGGGCGTGTCGATCAGGTTGAGGCCGTACATCAGCCCGTCATGGGCGGTGTATTCGAGGCGCACCGCGCGCGCCTTGATGGTGATGCCGTGCTCCCGTTCCAGGTCCATCGAGTCCAACACCTGGCTCGTCATCTGGCGCGGCTCGAGCGTATGGGTCAGCTCCAGCAGCCGGTCGGCCAGCGTCGACTTGCCGTGGTCGACGTGGGCGATGATCGAGAAGTTGCGCAGGCGGGACTGGGGGATCGGATCGTGACCATCGGCGCCCACGTCGAGAGCATAGAGGAGGGCTTCGTGCCGGATGGCTGGCCGGGGCGCGATGAAACGCGGCGAGTGGTCGAACCACCCGCCGCGTCGGTCGCCAGGGTCAGGGTGTGAGCTTGATGGAGTCGACGATCGCCTGGAGCTCGGCCAGGTCGGCGGCCGAGTTGGCGGCGTAGAAAGCGCGCAGGATCACGAAGGTCTTGCCGTTGACGGCGAGGATGTCCAGCAGGTCGTGCTGGCCGGGGCCCTGGTTGTAGCGCTGGCCCCCAGACGGGTCCAGCCAGCTCGTGTACTGACTTTGATCGCACGCGGCGATGTTCACGTCGAGGGGCACGATGAGGTCGATCTGCTTGCCGCGGTAGCCGTCGATCGTCACATCCACGGGCGTCACGGGCGAACTTCGCTTCTGAGCCGCGAAAGCGGCGACCATATCGTCGACCGTGGGCCCGAAGGTGGACGAGGTCGAGGTCGTGTTCCAATGGCATGGGTCGTTGTAGACCTGGGCGATCTGCCACAGGTCGACGGCCATCCCGTTGGGCGGATCCGCGCTGCCTCCCTTGAGGATGGTCGCCTGGCCGCTCGGTCCGCTCGGGTCCGTGGCCCAGCCGGCCGGCAGCGTATAGGTGACCACCGGGGCGCCCGATCCGACCTCGGCTCGGTACGTCCCGGGCCGGACCTGGCCGGCCGGCAGGGTCGGGGCCGGTGTGGGGCTGGGCGTCGGGGGCCCTCCGCCGAGGCCGGAGCTCGGTCTTGAGTTGAAGCCGACCACGATGATGACGATCGCAGCGATGACGGCCACGGCGGCCGCCGCACTGGCGATCCGGAGCGGAGTATTCATGTAGGGCAACCTCCACGCCGGCCACCGGGCACGGCGCTGTCGGGTCGCGGGGACTTGGTCGAGCACGGCATCCAGGACGCGGTCCGGGAGCGCGGTCACGCCCTCCTCCAACCACGACCGAACGATGCGCGTGACCTCGCGATCGGTGCTCATGGTGCAACCTCCCGCAGGGCTGGCCGCGCGTCGGCCTCGAGGGCGGCGCGCAGCCCACGCATCGCGTGGAATAGACGGGATCGGACCGTCCCGATCGGGACCCCGAGGACCTCGGCGACCTGGTCGAGCGGCAGGTCGACGTAGTGGTGCAGCACCACCACGGCGCGATGGTCGATGGACAGGTGTCGGAACCCGCGCTCGAGCTGGTCGCGATCGACGACCGCGCTCAGGCCCTCCGCTGCCGGTTGATCCGCCGGCAGGAGACGGAGGTTGGGTGCCCACGTACGGGTCCGGCGACCCTCGGCGTAGCAGGCGCGCACGAGGAGCCGGTACGACCAGGCGTCAAAGCGAGCCGGGTCGCGCAGTTGGGGAAGGTCCCGCCAGATGGTCAGCAGCGCCTGCTGCGTGGCGTCCTCGGCGAGCTCGATGTCGCGCAGGACCCTGTGCGCCACCGCGTAGAGCCGGCCACTCACCGCGACGGCGAGGCTCGCGAAGGCCTCTTCGTCGCCGTGCTGGGCCCGCACCACGAGATCGGTATCCATGTCCCTCCACCCACGAAGGCCGATGGGCTCGGCATCTTCGTGAGGTATGGGCGTCGGATCGCAGCATGCGACTCAACATTCCGCGAATCAACTGCGGACGCGTGCTACCATCTGCGGTCGCGCCCGGCCTCAGGCCTTCCGCGCAGCCATCACCCGCCCGTAACCCGAGGATCGTCGAACCTTGGCCCACTCGTCCCGCACCTGGCGCGGCGCCCGCACGCCACAGGCCATGAAGCGCGTCCGCCAGGACGAGCGCAAGCACGCCGTCAACCGGCCGCATCGGTCGCGCACCAAGACGCTGGTCATCAAGGCCATGGCCGTGGCGCAGGAAGGGTCGGCGGAGGACACGCAGCGGGCGTTGGTGGCCGCCGTCTCGGCCCTCGATCGGGCCGCCAAGGCCGGCGCGATCCACCCCAACGCGGCCGCCCGGCGCAAGAGCCGGCTGATGCTGAAGGTCGGGGCCGCCCTCGGCGGCGAGACCATCGTGGGCGCGGCCAAGGCAGGCCGTTCGACCGGCAAGGCCGCCGCGGCCAAGGCGGCCAAGGCCCGCGTCGCCGCCTCCAAGGCGGCCAAGGCGAAGGGCGAGCAGACCGCCGCCGGCAAGGCTCGCGCCGCGCTGTCCCGTTCGACCCGCGGCGATGCGACACAGGAACCGGCTGGCGCGGGAGCCTCGACCGAGACGGCGGCCGCGGGCACCGCCACCGGCCGCAAGCCGAGCACGGCCAAGGCCGCCCCTGGCAAGGCAGCTCCACGGAAGGCTGCCGCGACCGGGAGCACGGCCGCCAAGGCGGCCCCTGGCCCCGGCGCCAAGGCGGTTGCCCCCAAGCCACCCGCCAAGGCGGCGGCGGCCAAGCCGGCGACCAAACCGGCCGCGCAAGCGACGACGAAGGCCAGCGCCAAGCCGGCGGCCGCGTCCAAGGCGACCAAACCCGCCGGGCCCAAGACGACCACGTAGCGTCCGCGCGGCGGGCGGCCGTCAGCTGGCGGCGGCCGGCTCCCGGCGCTCGGCGGGGCCGGCGATCGCGTAGAACGCCCCGCCCACGAGCGCGCCCCCGACGACCATGCCGACCAGGATCAGCCCGCCGTTCAACTCCTCGTGCAGGACGTACGCCTCGAACGAGGCCGTGTCGGTCACGCCCGCCTGACTGAGGGCTGCCGCGAACGCGGGATCGGCCTTGGCCTGGTCGAGATACCGCTGATAGGCGCAGCCGGGGCCGGCGGCGCACTGCACGCCGACCGGCTGGCCGTTGACATCGACCTGGTTGTAACTGGGGTATCCCGAGTCGGCGTAGATGAAGAGCAGCCGCACGGCCGCGTACACGACGGCCAGCGACACCCCCGTCACCAGGCCGGCGTAACCGGCATCGACGAGGGCTCGCCACACCGGGCGCCGGCGTTCGGAGCGGGCGCCGGCGTAGAACCCGATGAGCAGGCCGGCGGGCACGGCCGCGAGGAAGACCAGCGCCTGGACGGCGACCACGAGCTCGAAGCTGATGGCGATGGTCACGGCCATGCCGAGACCGACCCATCCGGCGAAGATCGCCCCCCGGTCGAGGACTCGACCCATCGGCCTAGCTATGGGCCAGCGCCTCGCGCCCCAGGAACCGGGCGGCAGGGCCCAGCTCGCCCTCGATGCGCAGCAGGCGGTTGTACTTGGCCACGCGCTCCGAGCGCGACGGCGCACCGGTCTTGAGCTGGCCGGTGCCGGCCGAGACGGCCAGATCGGCGATGCTGGTGTCCTCGGTCTCACCCGAGCGGTGGCTGACCACGGTTCCCCAGCCGGCGCCCTGGGCCATCTCGATGGCGGCCAACGTCTCCGTCACCGTCCCGATCTGGTTGAGCTTGATGAGCACGGCGTTGGCCGTGCCCTCCGCGATGCCGCGCGCCAGCCGCTCCGGATTGGTCACGAAGATGTCGTCGCCCACCAGCTGCACCTTGCCCCCGAGCCGCGCCGTGAGCGCCGCCCATCCGGCCCAGTCGTCCTCCGCCAGGCCGTCCTCCAGCGAGACGATGGGGAAGCGGGCGATCCAGTCGGCCCAGAAATCGATCAGCTCGTGCGTTTGGATCGTGCGTCCCTCGCGTGGCAGGTGATAGGTCAGCTGGCCGTCCGCCGTCGGCGGCACGTCGCCGTCGAGCAGCTCGGAGACGGCCGGGTCGAGCGCGATGGCGACGTCCTCGCCAGGTCGGTAGCCGGCCCGCTCGATGGCCCGCAGGATCAGCTCCAGGGCAGCTTCGTTGGACGGCAGCGACGGCGCGAAGCCGCCCTCGTCGCCCTGGCCGGTGGCGTGGCCGCCCTCGTGCAGCACGGTGCGCAGGGCATGGAAGACTTCGCTGCCGGCGCGCAGCGCGCTGCTGAAATCGGGTGCCCCGACGGGCATCACCATGAACTCCTGGAAGTCGGTCGAATCGGCGGCGTGCTTGCCGCCGTTGAGGATGTTGAACTGCGGGACCGGCAGGACGTGGGCGCGCACGCCGCCCAGGTAGCGGTAGAGCGGCAGGTCGAACGCCTGGGCCGCCGCGTGGGCGCAGGCGAGGGAGACGCCCAGGATGGCGTTGGCCCCCAGGACGCCCTTGTTGGGCGTGCCATCGAGCGCGCACAGCGTGTCGTCGATGGCTGCCTGGTCCGCGGCGTCGGCCCCGAGCAGGGCCGGCGCGATGGTCTCGAGCACGTTGGCCACGGCCCGCCGAACACCCTTGCCCCCGTAGCGGTCGCGTTCGCCGTCACGCAGCTCGACGGCTTCGTGGATGCCGGTGGAGGCGCCGGAAGGCACGCCGGCG
>JBIOID010000168.1:0-4769 GCA_044449585.1 Candidatus Limnocylindrales bacterium | reverse complement strand
CGCAGGGCGGCCTCCGTGCCCGACGGTCGGACCAGGACACGACCCCGACCGGCCAGCTCCGCCTCGGCGGCCCGGACGGCATCAGCCAGGTGGGGGTCGGCGTCCCACTGCTCCTTGTGACGGACCGGCACGGTCCGTTGTTCCTGGGGGTAGAGGGCGATGGCCGTGGCCAGCTCGGAGAGCGGCCGCTGCCGGCGGGCCAGGATGGCCAGCGTCTCGAGGGCGGTCACGATGCCGTCCCCGGACGAGGTGTACTCGGCGATGATCACGTGGCCGCTCTTCTCGCCGCCCAGGCCGGCGCCGGCCACGAGCATGCCCCCGAGGATGTACTTGTCGCCGACCGGCGTGCGCACGATCCGCCCGCCGGCCGCCTCCACGGCCTCCGCCAGGCCGCCGTTGGAGAGCACGCTGACCACGACAGTCCGACCGGCCAGCGTGCCGCGGCCCAGGCGGTCGAGCGCCAGCACACCGATGAGCTGGTCACCATCGACCACCTCGCCGCGCTCGTCCACGACCACACATCGGTCGGCATCGCCGTCGAGGGCGAAGCCAAGGTCGGCGCCGGTCTCATGCACGCGCCGGGCCAGCGCGGCCGGGGCGGTGGCACCGCAGCCGTCGTTGATGTTGACGCCGTCCGGCCGGTCGAAGAGCGTCTCGACCGTCGCGCCCGCGGCGGCCAGGATCTGCGGCGCAACGGCGCTGGCCGAGCCGTTGGCGCAGTCGAGCACGATGCGCAGACGGGAGCCGATCGGTCGGGCAAGCTCCAGCCGGTGGGCGCGGTAGTCCTCGAGCAGGCTGCGGCCATCGATCTCGCGGCCGAGACCCTCGTTGCCCGGCCCGGCGAATTCCTCGGTGCGCCAGATGAGCGCCTCGAGCTCGTCCTCCACGGCATCATCCAGCTTCAGGCCGTGCTGGTCGAGCACCTTCAGGCCGTTGTCGGGCGCCGGGTTGTGGGAGGCCGAGACCATGATGCCGGCGGCGAACAGCCCCGAACCCGCCAGGTAGGACAGGGCGGGCGTGGGCAGCACACCCGCGCGATGCACGTCGGCCCCCATGGACGTCGCGCCGGCCACGAGGGCCGCGGTCAGCATGTCCCCTGAGCGGCGCGTGTCCTGACCAACCACGATCGACCCGCCCACGGGCACCAACCGCTTGACGGTCGCCCGGCCGAGGGCGTAGGCGAGCGTCGGGCGCAGGTCGACGTTGGCGACGCCACGGATGCCGTCGGTCCCGAAGAGGCGGGTCATCGGCCCTACGTCGGGCTGGGCGTCGGGTTGAGGGTGACCGTCACGGCGACGGCGGCGGGCGCGACGCTGACGAGGGTGGTGCCGGCTGGCGGCGAGAAGACGACGGTGACCGTCTGGGTACCCGGCCCGAGGTCGGCGACATCGAGCGTGGCGACCAGCTTGCCTCCGTCGATCGCGGCCAGGGTCGGCAGGCCCCCGGCCAGCGTGACCAGCACGTGCGTGGCGGCCAGCTGGTAGCTGCGGTCGGCGTGTGCCCCGACCAGCTGCAGGCCGACGCTGAACGTCTGGCTGCCGTGCTGGGTGGCGATGTGGACGGTGACCTGCGCCTGGCCGTCGCCGACCACGGTGACGCCGGCGGGCGGCGCGAGCGCGACCGTGCGACTCAGATCGGCCGTGGCATGCGAGATGTCGATGGACGCCGTGGGCACCGCTTGCAGCGTGGCGAGGACCGCCGGATCGCCCGACACGGTCACCACCTGCGGGAGGACCTGGACGCCGGAGACCTGGTAGCCCGTGGGCGGCGAACCGGCCAGGGTCGGGCTGACCGGCAGGCTGCGGCTGGAGGCGGCGGCCGTGACGTCGACGTGCACATGCACGTGATCGGGCGTCACGTTGACCGGTTCGATCGCCGTGGACCGATCGTCCTCGGGCTGGACGTCCACGTCGGCGTCGACGTTGATGCCGTTCGGATCGATGATCACGTGGGCCACGGCGTGTGTGACCTGGGCGACCAGGGTGCTGGCGCCGCGCACCGTGACCGTGGGCGGCTCGATGACAGGCGTGCCCAGCTGGAGGCCGGGCGGTATCGTGCCGTGATCCACCGTCACGGGCACGGTCTTGCTGACCACCGGATCCAGGCGCACCTCCACCTGGCGCGGGCGGAAATCGATGATCTGGATGCGCGGGTCGAGGGCGGCCAGGTGGACCGGCACGGTCGTCGGGGCACCGCCGACGGTCGCCTGGAGCCCGGCGAGGTCGATGGTCGCGCTGAAGTCCTGGCTGCTCAGCTGGCTGGCCACATCGGGCGGCGCGTACAGACGGATGAAGGTGACCGCGCCCGGATCATCGAGGAGGAACGCGCCGACCGGCTGGTTGAGCGGCTGGATGGGCACCTGGCCCGGCCATGTCTGGGCGTTCTGGGAGATGACGAGCCCCGCGTAGAGCACCGTCGCAAGGCCCACCGCGCCCAGCTTGAGGGGCCAGTTGCGGACGAGGAAGGCGACGGCGCGCGACACCTACCGCGGCTCGGCGCCCGTGCCGGCCGGGGCCACGGGCGCGGCCGGTGGCGAGGCCGGTCGGGCCGCGGGCACGGGCGCAGCCGTGGCCGCCGGCGGACGCGCCTCCGCGGTGCGCTTCTCGGGCCGAGGGCCCAGCCGAGGACGGCGGGCGCGGACACCGCCCCGGGCCGTCGGCAGCGAGAGCGCCCCCAGGCCCCGGGCGCCACCGGGCTGGAGCAGGGCGAGGAGGGCGGTCCGCAGGCGGTCCTCGTCGAGGTTGCGCACGAACCGGCCCCGCTCGGCGAGGGCGATGCTGCCCGTCTCCTCGCTGACCACGACGGCCAGCGCATCGGTCTGCTCGGTGATGCTGACGGCCGCCCGATGGCGCGTGCCCAGCCGCTCCGCATGGGGCGACGACTCGGCCAGGTCGAGGATGACGCCGGCGGCCACGACCCGGTCGCCGCGCACCACGACGGCTCCGTCGTGGAGGGCCGAGCGGGGCATGAAGATGGTCGTCAGCAGTTCCGGCGACAGGTCGGCGTGAAGCATGACGCCGCTCTCGGCCGTGTCCTCGAGGCCGGTCTCCCGTTCCACGATGATCAGGGCGCCATGGCGCTGGGCGGCCAGGCTTGCGGCGGCTCGCGCGACATCGCGCGCCATCCGTTCGACGGCCCCCCCGAAGGTCGGACTGAACAGCCAGCCCAGGGACCCGACACGGCCGATGCGCTCGAGCGCGCGCCGCAGCTCGGGCTGGAACACGACGACGACGCCGACCAGGCCGACGAAGGCGCCGGCCTGGAGCACCTGCGAAAGCAGCTGCAGGCCGAAGAACTGGGCCGCCACGTACACGCCGTAGAGGACCATCACGCCGATCACCAGGCGCACCGCACGGGTGCCGCGGATCAGGCTGAAGGCGCCGTAGATGAGGAGGGCCGTGAGCGCCACATCGACGATCGCGATCGGTTGGATCTCGAGGCTGGACCACAGCCCACGGAGCTGATCGATCATCGTGCCTCGATTGTAGCAGCGGCCTCCGCGCCGACCGCCGCCGGGTCAGGCGGGCGCGGCGGCTCCGTCCGGGTGGATGGGCGGCGGCGCGGCACCCGAGCTGGCCAGGGCCAGGAGGCGCGGGTCACCCGCTGCCTGGGCCGCCGCCAGGGCGGCGATCTGGCGGCGCGCCCCGCTGGCGGCACCGAGCGACAGGAGGCGGTCGAGCAGGACGAGCTTCTCGATGGCCCGCTCGCGCCAGCCCCGCGCGAGGTACAGGCGCGCCAGCGCGAGGTGGACCGACGGCGCATCGGCGCTGACCTCCAGGGCCCGCTGGCACACATCGAGGGCCGCATCGCGCGCTCCGGCCCGAGCGTAGGCGTCGCTGGCGACCACGTACAGGGCGAGGGCCTCGCGGGTCTGGCCGGCGTCACGCGCCTGCTCGGCCTCGTCGAGGAAGGCCTCCGGGTCGGATGCCGCGAGCAGGTCCGCAGGGCCGAGCTGGGCCGGCGCGGGCGCAGCGCGGATGTGCTCCGGACGCTCGGGCTCGCGGACCCCGGCCTGCCCATCGCGCGGGGCCGACGGCGGCGCCGAGGGCGGCGCCGAGGGCGGCATGGCGACCCCCGCGTCGCCTGGTTCGGTCGGTCGGCCCATCTCGCTCGAGAGGGCCACGACGTCGGCGGGCACGGCATCGGGGTACGACGCGGCCTCGACGGTCCCGTCCGGGGGCTCCGCGGGGGCGATGGCAGCGGCATCTGGCGTGCCCCGCGCACCGCCGCCACGACCGGGCCGCGCGATGCCGAGACCGGCGGCCAGCTCCACCGCGCGCCGCTCGCGACGGCGCGTCACGCCCAGCGCAAGGGCTCGTTCGAGCGTCGCCAGCGCCTCGGGCTCGCGGGCGCTGGCGGCCTGGACTTCCGCCAAACGCTCCAGGATCTCGGCCGCTTCGCCCTCCCGGTGGGCGGCCGCCAGCGCTTCCGCCCGTCCCGTCAGGGCCCCTTCGTCACGCGGCGCGCGACCAAGCGCTCGCGAGAAGGCGGCCAGCGCCTCGTCCGTCCGGCCAAGGCGCAGCAGGACCTGACCCATGCTCGTGTGAGGCAGCGCTCGACCGTCCGCTAGCAGGGCCGCCTGGCGATAGTGCTCGAGGCCCTCCTCGAGGCGCCCGTGCAGGACGGCGACATGGCCGGCGCGGAGCTGCTCCTTGTACCGTTCGAAGATCGGGTCGGGCACGGATGGGGTCCTCTGCGTCGGGGCAGCGTAACGCGACCCGCCGCCGATGGTCCGTGGTACGAGGGTCCGTGGTACGAGGGTCCGTGGT
>JBIOID010000167.1:0-4782 GCA_044449585.1 Candidatus Limnocylindrales bacterium | reverse complement strand
CTGGGCAGTGAGGCATCCGTCGGCGACGCGGTGCTGGGCGCGCTGGCCGCGTTCACCACCGGGTCGGTCACTCGTCTGGCCGGGGCGGACCGCTACGCCACCGCCGTCGCGCTGAGCACGGCGACGTATCCGAGCGCGACCACCGTGTACCTGGCGGACGGCCTGGCCTTCCCCGACGCCCTCGCCGCGGCGGCCGCCGGCGGGCCCCTCCTGCTGACCCCACCTGGCTTCCTACCCGCCGAGGTCGCCGCCGAGATCGGACGCCTCGGCGCGAACCACGTGATCGTGCTCGGCGGCCCGACCTCGGTCAGCGACGCGGTGGCCTACGCGACCGTCGGCCAGCGGCCACCAAGCTTCGCCCTGCCCGCAGGCGTCACCCCGGCCCCGGCCGCGGCCCGCGCCGACAACACGGAGAACGAACTGCGCACCGATGGCTGCATGGCTCTCGATGCCCAGACCGTGCCGTCGCGCTGCGTCTATGGCGACCCGCATGGGACGTTCACGGTGGCCCTGGTCGGTGACTCGCACGCGGCCGACTGGTTCCCCCCACTCGAGGCCATCGCCGGCGCTCGCGGCTGGCGCCTGGTGACGTACCTCAAGGTGCGTTGCCCGTTCGTCGACATGCGCGTCGACAGCGTCAACGGCGGAGCCGAATACACCGCCTGCGAGGCCTGGGATCGCGCCGTGGTGGCCGACCTGGGGGCGACCAAACCCGATCTGACGCTGATCTCGATGAGCCGCCAAGCCCTCCTGCCGACCCTGCCGGCGGAGCGCACCATCAGCGCCGAGGCGGCGGCTGAAAGCCGCCTGGTGGCGCGCCTGCCTGGTCGGGTCGGGCTGGTCGTCGACACGCCCTACGACGGCGTCGACATCCCGCTCTGCCTGCTCGCGCATCGCACCGACATCCGGGCTTGCGATATCCCGTACGCGGTCGCGACGTCTGACGCCCTGGGGCTGCGCGAGGCGGCCGTGGCGGCGACCACCGGGGCCGGTCTGCTCGACCTGGGCAGCGATGTCTGCCCGGGTGACCCGTGCCTGCCGCTGGCCGGCAAGGTGCTCATCTTCCGCGACATCAGCCATCTCACGGCGACCTTCTCGCGCACGCTGACCGACCGGCTGGCCGCGCTCATCGACGTCGTTCTGACCGCGCCCTAGCTGGTGTGGCCGGTCCCGAACTGGCGGTCGCCGGCGTCACCGAGGCCGGGCATGATGTAGCCCCGTTCGTTGAGCTGGCGATCGAGCGAGGCGCAGTAGATGGGCACGTCCGGGTGGGCCTGCGAGACGGCCGTCACGCCCTCGGGCGCGACGATCAGGTTGAGCAGCTTGATGCGCGTGGCGCCCCAGTTCTTGAGCACCTCGATGGCGGCCGTGGCGCTGCCGCCCGTGGCCAGCATCGGGTCGAGGATGAGGCACATATCGACGGTGGCCGTGTCGGGCAGCTTGTTGTAGTACTCGACCGGCCGCAGCGTCCGTTCGTCACGGAACAGGCCCAGGTGCCACACCTGGGCGGTCGGCATCAGCTCGAGCATGGCGTCGACCATGCCCAGGCCGGCGCGCAGGATGGGGATCAGCCCGATGCGATCGGCCAGCCGGGCGCCGTCGGTCATCTCGATCGGTGTGCGGACGCGGACGGTGTCGAGGCGGGCGTCCGCCAACGCTTCATAGCCGACCAGCCAGCTGATCTCGCGCACCAGCTCACGGAACTTCTTGGGTTCGGTCCGCTCATCTCGCAGCAGCGCCAACTTGTGGAGCACGGCCGGGTGGGTCGACACGTGCAGGTTGGCCGGCCGCACGAAGGGCGGCAGAGTGGTCGGGGTCGCGGTCGAGTCGGACATGGTGCGCCTCCCCGGGCGTTCAGGCTGAGCCGGGTTTCGAGCTGATTCTAGGCGTCCGACCGCCGGCCCGCCTTGCCCTGCCGCCGCCTCGCCCTGGCGTCCCGCGCCCGCCCTGGGGTCCATCACGACGGATGTTCGGACCGGCGGACGGATGGTCCGGGGTCCCAACGCCCGCCCGTCGCGCTACCATCCGCCCGTGCCCATGCTCCGTGTGATCGCCCACCCATGAAGTCGAGCATGCGCGCGCCGGCGGCGACGTCCGGTCGCAGGAGCCCGGCCACGAACGGCCGTCCCGCGGCGGTCCCGCCGCGATGGCCGCGCAATGCCCCACCCCCGGCGCTGGTCGACGTGCGGCGCGGCCTGGTCGTGGAGAGCCGTCATCGGGGCGCGATCGTGCAGGTCGGAGCCGACCTGACCGTCGAGCGCGCGCTCGGTGACCCCGACACGGTGGTGACGCTGCGCAGTGCCGTGAAGCCGTTCACGTTGATCGCGCTGGTCGAGTCGGGGGCCGCGGACGCCTTTCACCTGACGCTGCCGGAGCTGGCGGTCATGGCTGGGTCGCATTCCGGCGAGGACATGCACGTGCGCACGCTGCAGGCGGTCTTCCGGCGGGCGTCGCTGAGCCAGACGCTGCTCGCCTGCGGCAACATGGCACCGCTCGACGCGCTGACCGCGACCCGCCTGGCGCGCGATGGCGAGTCGCCCGGTCCGATCCGCCACATGTGCTCGGGTTTCCATGCCGCGAGCATCCTACTCAGCCGCCATGCCGGGTGGCCGCTCGAGGATTACTGGCGCCCCGACCACCCCAGCCAGGTGCTCGCACGGGAGGCCGTCGCCCGCGCCTTCTCGATCCCGACGGATGGGCTGGCCATAGCGGTCGACGCCTGCGGCCTGGCCACCTATGCGTTCCCGTTGGTGGAGGTGGCGCGGGCCTATGCGCTGCTGGCCGATCCGGCCGGGGTCGCCGCCGACGTGGCACGCCGCGGGGTCGCCCCGGCCCTGACGCGGATCCGCGACGCGATGCTGGCCGCGCCCGAGATGGTGGGCGGCAGCCGCGATCGGCTGGACACGGCCCTCGCCGTCGTCGGGGCCGGTCGACTCGTGGTCAAGGGCGGTGCCGAGGGTCTGCGCGCCGTGGCCCTTCTCGCCGGCGCGCTCGGTGCGCATGCGCCGGCTGCCGGCCTGGCCCTCAAGATCGAGGATGGCGGCGACCAGCGGGGCAGCCACGTGGCCACGGTCGAGGCGATGCGCCAGTTGGGCGTCCTGGACGAGCGGGCACTCGGTCAGTTGTCGGCGTACGCTCATCCGGTGATGCGTGATCCGCGGGGCGAGGTGGTGGGCGACGTGGTCGCGGGCTTCGAGCTGGCGCCCATCTCCGAGCTCGCCTGACGCGTACCCTCCAGCGCCATGCGTGCCATCCCTGATCCGTACCGTGTCCTCGGCGTGGCGCGCGAGGCGACGG
The DNA here is from genome assembly GCA_044449585.1 of Candidatus Limnocylindrales bacterium. Lineage (GTDB taxonomy): Bacteria > Chloroflexota > Limnocylindria > Limnocylindrales > CSP1-4 > DASPUH01. Next base: position 1,485 of record JBIOID010000167.1, on the reverse strand, counting down.
GCGGCGAGATCAAGGCGGCGCATCGACGCCTTGCCAAGCGCTACCACCCTGATGCTGCCGAGGCCGATACCGAGCGCTTCCTCGCGGTCCAGGACGCCTATCAGGTGCTGAGCGATCCGCTGGCCCGCCGCGCGTGGGACGCCGGCCACCGACCCGGCCCCGTCCGGGCCGACGCCGCCGCCGGAGGTCGCCCCAGGGCGGCCCGAAGCTCCGGGCGGCCGACGAGCGATGCCCGAGCTGCTCCCAACGATCGTGCATCAGGCACCGGCGGCGAGCCGGGCCCGGCGGACAGGCGTGCGCCAGGCACGGCCGGGGCACGGTCGCGGCCAGGCGAGGGCAACCGGCAGCGCCGTCGGCCCGAGCCGTTCTCCCCCTCTGGGCGCGACCCTGCGGCCGACTCGTATACGTGGTCGGCGCAGGACGTCCCGTGGTGGACGAGCGGCCCCGGGCAGGCGCGCTACCGCACGGCAGATGCCCCCGGCGAGGCCGCCGCGCCCGCCGCGCCCCGCGCGCCTGGAGCGCCCGCCACGTCCGGCGCACCCACGACCGACTTCGACGTCTACAACCGTTCGTCGGGGGCCGCCTGGTCGATGGCGTCGCGGGCCTACTTCCGCAAGGCTGGGGCGGACCTGCCGCGCGGTGCCGCCGAGCCATTCGGGCTTCGCTGGACGACGCCGCCCGGCAAGCCGTCGAACGGGCCTGGGCCGGGCCCGGCGGCTCGGTCGGAGCCGTCCCGCACGGCGCCGTCGGCTACGACGCCGTCGCACCCCGAGCCGGCGGCCCCGGCGCCCCGAACAGCAGCAGCGCGGGCGACCCGAGCGGCGGCAGCCTCGGAGGGCGTGGTGTTCGGCTCGCCGAGCGTGGCCGGCGTCCGCAGCCGGCTGGCGAGTACCGAGGGATGGCCCTCGGTCGGCAGTCGCGTCCTCTACGCGACCATCGGCTCGCTGGCACCGGCGGTCGCCCTGGTCTTCGGTCCGATCGCCGTGTCGGGGCCGGTCGCCTGGGGCTTGCTGGCCGGCCTCCTGGTGGTGCTGGCGCTACTGCCGCGGGCCGCCTACCTGGCCGCCGCCGGTGGCACGGCCGCCCTCGTCGTGGTCGCCGGCGTGGTGCTTGCCGAGGTCGCATCGGGAGCGCGCCTGCCGGCCCCGTTCGATCTGCTGGCCGTGGCCGGCATCCTGGTCGTCTACGCGGGCACGGCCGCTCTGGCCGCCCTCGACTGGCCGTTGCCGCGCCCGTGGCGCGCGGCCGCCTGACGCCCGGCGTGGCCATCGTACGCTGCCGCATCGCGCCCAGCCCGACCGGTCCGCTGCACATCGGCACGGCTCGGACGGCGCTCTACAACTACCTGTTCGCGAAGCATCATGGCGGCACGTTCGTGCTGCGCCTGGAGGATACCGACGCGGCGCGCCGCACGGTCGCGTTCGAGAAGGACATCCTGGACGGCCTGCACTGGCTGGGCCTCGACTGGGACGAGGGACCCGAGGT
>JBIOID010000166.1:0-4794 GCA_044449585.1 Candidatus Limnocylindrales bacterium | reverse complement strand
ACGCCGACCACCTGGGCCGGGCTCAGGGCGTTCGCGACGAGCACGGCCGGATCGTCCGCCCAGGGGATGATGTCGATCTTCTCGCCGCCCAGCTCGGCCACCACGGCCTGCACGCGCCCGCCCCGCTGGCCGACCGTGGCACCTACCGGATCGAGGCCCTCCTGGCGGCTGGCCACGGCGACCTTGCTGCGGCTGCCCGCCTCGCGGGCGATGGCCTTGATCTCCACGGCACCGCTGTGGATCTCCGGTACCTCCAACTCGAAGAGGCGGCGGAGGAAGCCCTTGTGGGTGCGGCTGACGTAGATCTGGGGGCCCTTGGTCGTGCGGCGGACCTCGAGGACGTACGCCTTCACATGCTGGCCGATGCGGTAGTGCTCCATCGTCGACTGCTCGGTCGTGGCCAGGATGGCGTCCACCCGCTCCGGCTCGCGCCCGACGTCGAGGATGATGGCGCGCGGCTCGACACGGCTGACCGTGCCGGTCACGATCTCGCCTTCCATGGCGGCATAGCGGCCAAAGGTCTGCTCCCGTTCCACCTCGCGGAAGCGCTGCATGAAGACCTGGCGCGCCGTCTGGGCGTGCGTGCGCAGCAACGTGTCGCCGTCGACCTGGGCGAATTCGACGCGATCCCCGAGCTCGGCGTCGGCCTTGATGGTGCGCGCCTCGTCCAGGGTGAACTGCGTCTCAGGGTCCTCGACCTCCTCCACCACGGTCTTGGCGCGGAAGACGCGGATGGCACCGGTCTGGCCGTTGACTTCGACGCCGATGTTCTCGTTGCCCGGCGCCGCGCGGTGGTAGGCCGACTCGATCGCCTCTTCCACGGTGCGCACCAGGGCGTCCTGCGAGATGCCCTTCTCGGCGTTCAACTGGAGAAGGGCGCCGACCAGATCGCGGCTCACGTTGCGCCTCCTCCTCTCGGACTTCGGGTCACGCGGCCTGCCAGTCGCGCGGCCCGTTCGATGGCGGACCGGCCACTCACCAAAGAACGTGGGGGTCACCCACGTCCAGGGAGGCGGCCGGATCCGATGCTCGGGGAAGTATAGCAGCCTGCCTCGCGACCTCTCTACGAGCGGCATCGTGCGTCGAGGAGCGGAGGCGTCGAGCGCCGGCGGCGTCATCAGTTCGGCGGCGTCACGCCGTCCCGTTGTTGCCTAGCGCCCGGCGCAGTCCGGACCGCCCGGGCACGCCGTCCCGTTGTTGCCTAGCGCCCTGCGGACTCCGGACCGCCTGGGCCTGGCCCTCCGTTGTCGCTCAGCCCGTGACGTGTTCCAGGCGCGCTCGACCGACGACGGTGGGCCGCTCTCGCGTCCCTCCGGAGTCCGCCCGAGACTGGGCGACAACGGCGCTCGGCACCCAGCCGCTGCGGGGGCCCGGCCCGGCGAACGCGGTGCCGAGCTACGCCGCAGGCGCTGGGCAGCTCGGATGCTGGGTGGGCGCGGAGGGCCGGAGGCGCGGGCTTCGAGGCGTCGGGCCCGTGCGGTCGGTCGGGACCCCCGCGGTCGGTCGGGACCCGTACCGCTGGAGCCACCCTAGGGCTGCCTCGGGTGGTCTGCCCAGCGCGGGTTCAGTAGGCGCGGGCGAAGAGGACCCGCCGGGCCGAGGGTCGCCCGTCGATCAGGCAGCGCCCGGGTTCGTCGGCCGAGTCGAAGGGGATGACGCGGATGGTCGCCCCGGTCTCCTGGCTGATGCGCTTCTCGCAGGTGGCATCGCCGCACCACGGCGCCAGGGCGAAGCCGCCCTCCCCTTCCATCAGCGCCCTGAGGTCGTCGTACGTGTCCAGGGTGTGGGTGTGCTCGGTGCGGAAGTCGAGCGCGCGCTGGAAGAGCGCCTGCTGGTAGGCCGCGAGGCGGCCGGGCAGATCGCCCGCCAGGGCCGCCAACCCGATGGGCTCCTTCGCCCGGTCGACCCGCCGCACCAGGACGCCCTGTGCCGCGGCGACGTCGCGGGGCCCGATCTCCAGCCGGAAGGGCACGCCGCGCAGCTCCCAGTGGTTGTACTTGAAGCCCGGCGACTCCTCGCGTCGGTCGACCTTGACGCGCAGGGGCCCGGAAGCCGTCACGACGTCCTTGAGGGCGGCCTCGAGCGGCGCCAGGGCCGCCTCCACCATGGTGCGCTCCTCGTCGGTCCGGAAGATGGGCACGATGGCCACCTGCGTGGGCGCCACGTTGGGCGGCAGCACGAGGCCCGAGTCGTCGCCGTGGGCCATGATCGTGGCCCCGACCATGCGTGTCGAGAAACCCCACGACGTCCCCCAGGGGTGCTTGCGCAGGTTGTCGCGGTCGAGGAACTCGATGCCCGCCGAACGGGCGAAGTTCTGCCCGAGCATGTGGCTGGTGCCCGCCTGGAGCGCCCGGCGATCGCGCATCATGGCCTCGATGGCGTGCGTGTAGTTCGCGCCGGGGAACGTCTCGGCGGGGCTCTTGGCACCGGAGATGACCGGGATGGCCAGCCAGTCCTCGGCCACCTGGCGATAACATTCCAGGCCGGTGGCCACCTCGGCAGCCGCCTCCGCCTCGGTGGCATGGAAGGTGTGCGCCTCCTGCCACAGGAATTCGGCGGTGCGCAGGAACAGGCGGGTGCGCAGCTCCCAGCGCACCACGTTGTTCCACAGGTTCATCAGCACCGGCAGGTCACGGTAGGACTGGATCCAGTCCTTCACCGAGTCGGCGATGATGGCCTCGCTGGTCGGGCGCACGGCCAGCCATTCGGTCAGCGGTTCGCCACCGGCGTGCGTGACCCACGCCACCTGCGGGTTGAAGCCCTCGACGTGCTCGGCCTCCTTCTCCAGGAGCGACCGCGGCACGAACAGCGGGAAGTAGACATTCTCGTGGCCGGTCGCCTTGATGTGGCGATCCAGCTCGTCGCGCATCGACTCCCAGATGGCGAAGCCATAAGGCCGGATGATCATGCAGCCGCGGACCGGCGAGTAGTCGGCCAGCTGGCCCTTCAGGACGACGTCGTTGTACCAGCCGGGGAAGTCGTCAGATTGGCGTGTGATGGTGCTGACGAAGCCGGTCTTGGCCATGAGTGCAGGGCGGACCTCTCTGGGGCACGGGCTGAAGCGCCCGTGGATGCGGCAACTGCGAGGGTGTGGAGCGGCTATGGTACCGAAGCGACGGACCGCTCGAGGAGGCCGATCACCGATGACCAACCTGCGCGACATCAAGGACCAGCCCCCCATCCGTGTGTGGGAGGGGGTGGCGGCACGCACCATCGAGGGTGAACGGATCACGCTCGCGGTCGTAGAGCTGGACCCGGACGCGATCGTGCCCGAACATCGCCACCCCAACGAGCAACTCGGGATGGTGATCCGCGGCGAGCTCGGATTCCGCATCGGCCGCGAGGAGCGCGTCGTGGGCCCAGGCGGCACGTGGCGCATCGCGGCGAACGAACCACACGAGGTGCACGTCGGACCGGCCGGCGCGGAGGTCATCGACATCTTCTCGCCGATCCGCGAGGACTGGCATGCCTTGCCGGTCGAGCCCGCACGGAAGCCGCGCTGGCCCTGACCAGGCGAGTCTCGGAGGGAGTCGGATGGACTTCGCCCTGGTGCATGGGAGCTACCACGGGGCCTGGTGCTGGGACCTCCTGCGCCCCGAGCTGGAGCGTCTCGGCCACCGGGTGATCACGATGGATCTGCCGATCTCCGAACCGCATCTGGGGGCGGCCGAGTACGCCGGATCGATCGAGGCGGCCCTCGATCCGGCCAGCGAGCCGATCCTGGTCGGGCATTCGATGGCCGGGCTCGTGATCCCGCTCGTGGCGGCCCACCGATCGATCCGCCGGTTGGTCTTCCTGGCCGCCTTCCTGGCCGCGCCCGGCCGGAGCGCGAACGAGCAGCGGGCAGCGGAACCTATCGACAGCCGGGTGCCGCTCACGAGCGTGGAGTTCACCGATCTTAGGACGCGGCCGCGCCTGAGGCGCCGTACCGCTGGGCGACATAGTCGTCCAGGATGCCGATGAACTCGCGCACGAGGCCATCGCCGCGCAGGGTGGTGCGCAGCGTGCCATCGACGAAGACGGGCGCCACCGGCTCCTCGAACGTGCCCGGCAGGGAGATGCCGATGTCGGCGTGCTTGGACTCGCCCGGCCCGTTGACGACGCAGCCCATCACCGCCACGCGCATCTCCTCGACGCCCGGGAAGGACGCCGCCCATATCGGCATCTGATCCCGCAGGTAGGCCTGGATCTGCTGCGCCATCTCCTGGAAGAACGTGCTCGTGGTGCGGCCGCAGCCGGGGCACGCCGACACCTGGGGCAGGAACGAGCGCAGGCCCAGGCTCTGCAGCACCTGCTGGGCGACGCGCACCTCCTCGGCCCGGTCGCCGCCGGGCTCCGGCGTGAGTGAGACACGGATGGTGTCGCCGATGCCCTCAGTCAATAGGATGGCCAGGCCGGCCGTGGAGGCGACGATGCCCTTCATGGCCATGCCCGCCTCGGTCAGGCCCAGGTGGAGCGGGTAGTCGCAGCGCGGCGCCAGGCGGCGGTACACGTCGACCAGGTCCTGCACGCCGCTGACCTTGGCACTGATGACGATGCGATCGTGGCCCAGGCCGGTCGCCTCGGCCAGCTCGGCCGAGCGCAAGGCGGAGGCGAGCATGGCCTCGATCATCACGTGGCGCGAGTCGCGTGGTGCGGCGAGCCGCGCGTTCTCATCCATCAGCTCGGTCAACAGCTGCTGGTCGAGCGAGCCCCAGTTGACGCCGATGCGCACCGGCTTGCCCTGCTCCACCGCGACGCGGACGATCGTCTGGAAGTGCTCGTCGTGCCGCTTGGCGCCGACGTTGCCGGGGT
>JBIOID010000165.1:0-4816 GCA_044449585.1 Candidatus Limnocylindrales bacterium | reverse complement strand
TGGCACTTCGAGACGCTGGCCGTGCATGCCGGCTTCGAGCCCGATCGGGAGACCGGCGCGGTCGCGCCGCCCATCTATCAGACCAGCACCTACGCCCAGGAGGGCGTCGAGCGGCCGACGAACGGCTGGGAGTACGCGCGTACGAGCAACCCGACGCGGACGCGCCTTGAGGAGGCAGTCGCCGCGCTGGAGGGCGGAGCTCACGGCCTCGCCTTCGCCAGCGGCTCGGCCACGACCGCGACCATCGCCGCGCTGGCCGTGGCCGGCGAGGAGGTGGTGGTCAGCGACGACGTCTACGGTGGGACCTACCGGCTCTTCGAGCGCGTCCTGCGCGACATGGGCGTGGTGGCGCGCTACGTCGACCTGTCGACCGATCCAGGGGCCGTGCTGGCGAAGGCCGTGACGAGACGCACGCGCCTGGTCTGGGTGGAGACGCCGTCCAACCCGTTGCTCAAGCTGATCGACCTGGCCGCCGTCGCGGAGGCGCTGGCGAGGCGCAAGGGCGCCCGGGGCGAGCGGCCCATCCTGGTGGCCGACAACACCTTCGCCTCACCCGCCGCCCAACGCCCGCTGGAGCTGGGCGCCGACATCAGCTATCACAGCGCCACGAAGTACCTGGCCGGCCACTCCGACACGGTCAACGGGGTGCTGGTCACCTCGCGCGACGACCTGCACGAGCGGCTGGCGTTCCTGCAGAACGCGATCGGAGCCGTGCCCGGCCCGTTCGACTGCTTCCTCGTCCTGCGCGGGCTGCGCACGCTGTCTCTGCGCGCCGAGCGCCATGCGGCCAACGCGGCGGCCGTGGCGGCGGCGCTGGCCGCCCGCACGGACGTGGCCCGCCTGCGCTACCCCGGCCTGGCCGAGGGGCGCCATGCCCACCCCCAGTGGGCGCTCGCGACGCGGCAGATGCGCCTGGCCGGCGGCATGGTCAGCTTCGTGCCAGCGGCCCGTGATGGACGCTCCCCGCATGAGCGCGCACGACGCTTCGTGGAGGCGACCCACCTCTTCACCCTCGCCGAGTCGCTGGGCGGCGTGGAGTCCCTGTGCGAGCTGCCGGCCGTGATGACGCATGGGTCGGTGCAGGGATCGGTCCTCGAAGTGCCGGCCGCACTGGTCCGCCTCTCGGTCGGCATCGAGCACCCCGACGACCTCGTCGGTGACGTCATCCAGGCGCTCGACCAGGCCTGACCGTCAGTAGGTTTCCACGCTGATGGGCAGGCGCGCGAAGTCGCGCGGGCGCCCGAGAGGCTCCGCCGCGTCGCTATGCTGCGCCGCATGCCTGCCCTCGCCGATGCGGTGCTGCGCGCCGTCGTGTTCGCGCTCGGGTTCTTCGTGGTCGTGCGCATCATGCTGGCCGCCATCCGGGCGTTCGTGCTGACACGAGGCTCCAACGACCCGCTCATCAGGATCTTCTTCCGGACCACCCGGCGGCTGCTGGGCCTCATCGCCGGACCGCGGCGGTCGTACGCATGGCGCGACCGCGTCCTGGCCTACTACGCGCCGGTCTCGCTCGTGCTGCTGCCCATCTACTGGATCACCCTGGTCGGGCTGGGCTACACGCTCATGTACTGGGCCATGGGGGTCGCCCGACCGGCCGGCCAGGCGCTCGACCTGGGCGCCCTGCCCGATGCCTTCCGCCTGAGCGGCTCCTCCGTGCTGACGCTCGGATTCGCCAGCTCGACCGTGCCCGGCGCATCGGTCGCCGTCTTCAGCGAGGCGGCCCTGGGACTCATCCTGGTGGCCCTCCTGATCTCCTATCTGCCCACCATCTACGGCGCCTTCTCGCGCCGCGAGCTGCTGGTCAACCTGCTGGAGGTGCGCGCCGATTCACCGCCCTCGGCCGTGGTCATGCTGACCCGCATCCAGCGCCTGCATGGGCTGGAGGCACTGCACGAGATGTGGGAGCGCTGGGAGCCCTGGTTCTCCGAGCTGGAGGAGACGCATACCTCCCTGCCCGTGCTCGTCTTCTATCGCTCGCAGCAGGCCGACCATTCGTGGGTCAACGCGGCCGAGGCGATCATGGACACGGCGGCGCTCACGCGCTCGACCGTCGATGTCCCGCTCGACGTGCAGGCCGACCTGACCATCCGCGCCGGCTATCTCGCGCTGCGCCGGATCGCCGATTACTTCTTCATCCGCTACGACCGCGCGCCCCGACAGGATGCGCCGACGAGCATCACCCGCGCGCGCTTCGACGAGGTATGCCGGGTGCTGGCTGCCTCAGGCGTGCCCCTCAAGCCGGACCTGGACCGGGCCTTCCTGGACTTCAACGGCTGGCGCGTGAACTACGACGAGCCGGTGATCGCGCTGGCCAGCCTGACCATGGCCCCGCCGTCGTGGTGGAGCCGCCCGATGGTCTCGGCGTATGCGACCGATGAGCCGACGCTGACCGCCTGACGGCGCCGTCAGCCGACACGTGGCCCGGCGGCGGAGATGCCCGGGTCGACGCGACCCTCGAACTGGCGGAAGTTATCCCGGAACATGCTCGCCAGGCGCTTCGCCTGCACGTCGTACTCGGCCCGGTCGGCCCACGTCGACCGCGGCTGGAGAGCCGCCGTGGGAACGCCCGGCACGGCCGCCGGGACGGCCAGGCCGAAGCGCGCGTCCACGCTGAGATCGACGTGCTCGAGCTGGCGGTCGATGGCGGCGTGCACCATGGCGCGTGTGTGGGCGATGTCCATGCGCTGACCGGTGCCGTACGGGCCGCCGGTCCAGCCGGTGTTGATGAGCCAGACGGGCACGTCGTACTGGCGGATGCGGTCGCCCAGCATCGCGGCGTAGGTGGCCGGGTGGCGCGGCATGAAGGGCGCCCCGAAGCAGGTCGAGAACGTGGCCGTGGGCTCCCTGACGCCCACCTCGGTGCCGGCCAGCTTGGCCGTGTAGCCGCTCACGAAGTGGTACATCGCCTGTTCGCGGCTGAGCCGCGCGATGGGCGGCAGCACGCCGAACGCGTCGGCGGTGAGGAAGATGATGGTCCCGGGGTGGCCCGCCCGCCCGGTGTCCGAGGCGTTGGAGATGAAGGTCACCGGGAACGCCCCACGGGTGTTCTCGGTCACGGCCTCCGAGTCGAGGTCGAGCACCCGCGTCGCGGGGTCCATCACGACGTTCTCGAGGATCGTCCCGAAGCGCCGCGTGGTGGAGAAGATGTCGGGCTCGTAGATGGCCGAGAGGCGGATCGTCTTGGCGTAGCAGCCGCCCTCGAAGTTGAACAGGCCGTCCGGTCCCCAGCCATGCTCGTCATCTCCGATGAGCGTGCGCGTGGGGTCGGCCGAGAGCGTCGTCTTGCCCGTCCCGGAGAGGCCGAAGAAGATGGCCGCATCGCCCGCCGGACCGACGTTGACCGCGGAGTGCATGGGCAGCACGCCCTCGTCGGGCAGCAGGTAGTTCATGACCGTGAAGGCGCTTTTCTTGATCTCGCCGGCGTAGGCCGTGCCGCCGATGAGGACCTCGCGACGGGTCACGTGGACGATGATGAAGGTGCCCGTCCGCGTGCCGTCCCGGGCCGGGTCGGCGGTCAGGCTGGGCGCGTCGTAGATGGTGAAGTCCGGCCGGTAGGCGGCCAGCTCCTCGGTCGTCGGGCGGATGAAGAGGTTGTGCGCGAAGAGGCTGGCCCAGGCCGTCTCGGTGGTCACCCGGACCGACCGGCGATGGGCCGGATGGGCACCCACGAAGAGGTCCTGCACGAACGTCTCGCGCTTGGCCAGGTGGCCGATGACCCGTTCCCGAAGCGCCTCGTAGCGCTCCTCGCTGATGGGCCGGTTGACGTTGCCCCACCAGATCTGGTCGCGGCTGGCCGGCTCGTCGACCAGGAACTTGTCCTGCGGGGACCGACCGGTGTGGGTCCCGGTGCGGACCACCAGCGGCCCGCCGTCGGCGATGACGCCCTCGTCGCGGCGGATGGCCGCCTCGTACAGGGCCGGCACACTCAGGTTCCGATGCACGGCCGGCTGCACGTGCGCGGTGGCACGGGCGGCGCCGACGGTCGACTGCGACACGCTCACGATCACTCCTTGCTCGGTCACGGACGTGGCCGTGACGGCGCCCAGCCCAGGTGCACCGCCCCATCGGGCGGTGGACCGGCCGCGCTTGACTGCACCACGGTCAACGGCGGTGCAGGGAGTCGGCTTCCGCAGTCGCAACCATTCTACAACCCGCCTCCGCGAGTCCAGTGACCCGAAGGTCAGGGCGCGGGTCAGGATCCCCGGTGGGCCAGGAACTCGAGCAGGTCGAGCTTGCTGACGATGCCCGCCGGTCGTCCCTCGGCCACGGCCACCAGGGCCGGGGCACCCTCCGAGAGCAGGCGGAAGGCTTCGTCGAGCGCGGCCGAGGTGGCGATCGTGGGCAGGGGCCGCTCCATCGCCTCGCCCACGGTGCGCTCCACGATGGCCGGATCGTGGTAGGCCCGGTCGAGCAGGCTCTTCTCGCTGATCGACCCCACGATGCCGTCGATCGCGTCATCCGCGCGCTCGGAGACGGGCATCTGGCTGATGCCGAAGCGCTGCAGCATATCGATGGCGGCGGCGACCGTCTGCGTCGTGCGCGCGAGCACGACCGCCGGCAGGGCGCCGTCCGCGTGGCGGGCGGCGAGCGCCTCCGCCACGCGCACCGGTGCCGTCGCCGAGCCGACCAGGCCATTGGCCCGCAGCCACTCGTCGTTGTAGAGCTTGGAGAGGTAGTTGCGGCCCCCGTCGGGCAGCAGCACGACCATCACGGCCGCGGCCGTGGTTGATGGCTCGTCGCGCATCAGGCGGGCGGCTTCGTCGAGCGCCGCGACGATGGCCGTGCCGCACGATTCGCCGCCCAGGATGCCTTCTTC
>JBIOID010000164.1:0-4825 GCA_044449585.1 Candidatus Limnocylindrales bacterium | reverse complement strand
ACGAGCGCAGTAGACAGGAGCGGCAGCCCGCCCGGCTGATCGACCACATCGGCGACGAGCCGGTCGACGAGCGCGGGTTCGACGCGCAACCCGCTCCGACGGGCCGGGCCGTCGATCGCGCGCCGGTACTCCTCGGCGCTCATCGGGCCGACGAGGACCTGGTTCGCAGCCAGCAGCGCGGCCAGCTCTTCGTGTTCCGCGCAACGGCCGTAGAAGTCGGCCCGTACGGCGACGATGACCGTAGCGCGGCCAGAGTCGACCGCCTGCACGAGGGCGGCGATGAACGCGGCCCGGGCTGCAGGGTCGGTCGTCGTCGTGAACAGCTCTTCGAACTGGTCGACGACGACGAGCAGGCGCGTATCGTCGGACAGCACGCGCGCTGCCGCGTCGAGCGGATCAGTACCCTCGGCGAGGGCCGCTCGCTGTCGACCGTCGAGGGCCGCGAAGACGACCCGGTCCAGCTCGCGCAGGGGGTCGTCGCCTGGACGCAGCAGCACCCGGATCCATCGTCGAGTGGCAGGCAGGGCCCCCGACTCGAGCGCCGGCATGAGCCCCGCGCGCACGGCCGAGGACTTGCCGCTGCCGGACGGGCCCACCACGCCCAGGAAGGACCCACCTGCCAGCCGGCCGACCATCTCGGCCACCAGGCGCTCCCGGCCGAAGAAGATATCGGCGTCGGCGACGTCGAAACTGGCGAGGCCCATGAAGGGGCACAGATCACCCCCACGAGTCGCCTCCGCGCCGGGCGCCAGCAGCCGAAACCGCTCGCGGGCGAGCTGGAGGTCGATCAGGTTCGTGGCGACGTCAGCCTCCAGGCGTCGCAGATCCCGTCGGCCCGCCGCGGCCCGTGATGTCGCGCCGCCGAGACGGTGCGTGACCTCGCCCTGCGCCCAATCGGACGCCAGTGCATGGACGCGCCCCGGGAGGCCCTCCGAAGCCTGGGCAAGGGCTTCCACCGGCAGGGCCTCCCCGGCGTCAGGCAGGTACGTGCGCATGATCGCGGCGATCGCATCCGCGCCGAGCGCCTCGAGGTGGCGCGTTTCGATGGGGCTGGCGATACGCCACAGCGCCCGCTCCGTCGCCGCCGATGGATCCTCGCCCGCCGTGACCACCAGCAGTCCCGCTCGATCCACGAGGGATGTCGCCAGCCGGTCGAGGAGCTTCGATGTCGCCGCATCAGCCACCTCGATGTCGTCGAGCACGACGAGCAGCGGCCGGGGGTCGCCGTGCTGCTCCGTGCACGCGTGGATGACCGCTTCGACGTCGTCCGCAGTGCGCGCCCCACTGGCGTAGGCGACCACACCGCCATCGCGAACCGCGAGGGACGCGACCTCGGCCACCAGACGGGTCCTACCCGATCCGGCCGGCCCCGTCACCACACGGCAGCCGACGAAGCTCCCGCGCGACGTTCGCCACGCCCACCGGAGCCAGCGTGCCTCGGGGTCGCGACCGAACAGCGTGCCTAGGGGGTCCAGTTCCGGAGGCAGGTCGCTGGGAGCGCCCATCATCAGCAGCGGAGCCGGCGCAGCGGGGACGACCACCTGGAGCGCCGTGATGGCATCGCCGACGCCTTTCAACACCAACCCCTGTCGAGGCTTGAGCGTCAGGCCGTCGAGCGCGCCAGCCAGGTGAACGACACCCTCGCTGGACAGCACTTCGCCCGCTCCGGCGGCCGCGCACAGCCGCGCGGCGAGGTTCAGGGCCGCACCGCGGTAGCCGTCCTCGACCGGAACGGCTTCGCCGGCATCGAGGCCGATCCCGACCCCGAGCGGAAGGGTTGGATCGATCGCCGTCTCATCGCGGAAGACCCGCTGCAGCTCGACGGCGGACCGCAGCGCGGACCGGGCGGAGCCGAACACCGCCAGCGCCTCGTCCCCACGCAGCTCGATGACGTCGCCCCCGAAGGCCTCCACGCCCTCGCGGACCAACTCGGCGAAGGAGGCCGCGAGACGGGCCGCCGCCTCGTCGCCGGCCGTGCGCGTGAAGGCGGTGTAACCACGGACGTCCGCGATGAGGAAGGTCAGGATGGCGCTGCCGGGGTGCGTCCGATTGCCGCGGAGCGTCATCGAGCCTGCCTCGGCGCCGGGGGCGGGCGCATGCCATGATGCGCCGCCGCACCATTGGCGCGCATCATGCCGGTGGCGCACCGTCCCTGCAAGCGGCTTCCCGATATTGTGGAGCCCTTGCCCCGACGCCTCGGGGTCGGCTCATCGACCGCTCGCGGTACGCAGCGCGTTGAGCCCTGCTGTCGGCTCGCACCCGATCCATGGGTCGAGCAGCGAACATCTGGCGCCCGTGGTCATCCGGCCGGCTGGGCCAGGAGCTCGCGGATGACCTGCTCGGAGGCCGCGTAGTCGCCCTCGCCAAAGTGCTCATGGCGGATGCGACCGGCGCGATCCACGAAGTAGAAGGCCGGCCAGTACTCGTTGCGGTAGGCGTTCCACGTCGCGTAGGCCGGGTCGAAGGCGACCGGGAACTCGACGCCGTCCTGGGCCACCGCCTGGCGCACGTTGGTCAGGTCGCGCTCGAAGCTGAGTTCGGGCGTGTGCACCCCGATGACCACCAGGCCAGCGCTCGCGTATTGCGCGTACCACGCCTTGACGTAGGGCTGGACGTGCAGGCAGTTGATGCAGTCGAACGTCCAGAAATGGACCAGCACGACCTTGCCGCGCAGGGACGCCAGGGTGAGCGGACCGGAGTTGATCCAGGCCGTGATGCCGGTCAGTTCAGGCGCCGAGCCAAGGTCCTCGAGGGGGACCGACCCGGGTGTCGCGTTCACCGCCGCCTCACCTGCCACCGGCGCACCGACGCCCAGGTTCGGCAGCTCGAACGTCGACGCCGCCGTCTCCAGCGGCAGGTCGAGCCCGGTCAGGATCAGCGCGGCACTCAGCACCATGAGCGCCCCGAACGAACGTTGCAGTGTGGCCCGACGGCGCGGCGTGCCCAGCGCCGACACCGCCCGCTGGCCGCCCCAGGCGATGAGCCCGAGCGGGACGGCTGCCCCCAGTACATAGGCGCTCGCCACGGCGACCGTCTGGGGCGACGGACCACCGGTCACGGCGGCCGCGATGACGGCCGCCATAAGGGGACCGACGCACGGTGCCCAGAGCAGACCGACGGCCGCGCCCATCACGAGAGCGGTTCGCCGACCCGACGATCGGTCGCCGGCAGCGACACGGCCGCCGAGTCGGGCCAGCCGCGACGAGCTGGTCTCCCAGCGAGCGCCCAGCCAGGGCACGACGAGCATCGCCCCGGCGAGGCCCAACCCGAGGGCGGCTATCGTCCGGAGCACGTCGGTCGTGACGCCCAGCGCGGCCAACGCCGAGGCCAGCACCACGGTCACGATCAGGAACGCGCCAGCGAAGCCGAGCAGGAGCCAGGTCACGCGGTGGCGACCATCGGTGCTCGCGGCGCCGACCAGCAAGGGCACGACCGGCAGCGTGCACGGCGAGACGACCGTGAGCGTGCCGGCGATCAAGGCGAAGACGAGCAGCGCGACCATGGCCGGTCACGCGGCCGTGAGCAGGTATGCGTGGATCATGGCACGGAGGGCGACGGCCTCTCTCTCATCATGCCACGGTGATGGACGGATGTGACGACGTGATGACGGCCCGACGCCGTGGACCGGGCACCCGGCCGGATCACGGCATCCGGGTCTGACCGACCTCGATGAGATGGCCGTCCGGGTCGCGGATGTAGGCGCGGATCTCGCGGCCGTGGTCCTTGGGCGGCGTCAGGAACTCCGCGCCCTTGGCCGACCATTCCCGGTAGGCCGTTGCGATGTCGGCGACGCGCACATTGAGGAAGGCGCTGATGCGGTCCGGGTCGGGTGGAGTGGTGAGGGTGACTGTGGGCTTGTCGTCGGTCGGGCCGCCCCCCGTGTTCAGGATGAGCCACGAATTCGCGACCTTCATGATCACCGGGTCACGCTCCATGATCACCTGGCCGTCGAACATGGCCTGGTAGAAGGCGCGCGATCGATCCTGATCCGAGACGACCAGGAAGTGGGTGAGCACGAAGCCCTGGGCCGGGGCAGGGAAGTCGTTGGCGTCCATCGGGTACCTCTCGTTCGGTTGCGCCTGGCGATCCCCATCGTAGTGGCGGTACGGTGATCCTCGCGCGAACGGAGGACCCGCTCGGCATCGAAGCGCGCCTCCCGCACGGCTACGATAGACGAGCCCCAGGTGAACGCTCGTTGAGACACGAGGTGGGACATGCCGCCACCCGACACCGGCCGCATCCTCGTGACGGGAGGCGGCGGCTTCATCGGCAGCCATATCGTGCGCGAGCTCCTGGCTCGTGGGCGGGACGTCGCCATCTTCGGTCGGGGCGAGCTGTCGCCGGAGGCGAGGTTCATCCTGGGACCAGCGGCGGCGGCCATCCCGCTCGAGGTGGGATCGGTCGAGGACCTGCCACGGGTCATGGCCGCCGTGCAGCGGCTGCGTCCGCAGGCGATCGTCCATGCCGCCGGCAGCGTCGATACGGGCGGACTCCTGCGCAACCCCTATCTCGCGTCCCGCGCGATCCTGGACGGGACCCTCAACGTCTTCGAGGCGGCCCGCCTGTTCGACGTCCAACGCGTCGTCTATCTCTCGTCCATCGGCGTGCTGCCCACGATCCAGTACCAGCCCATCGATGCGACCCATCCCCTTGTGCTGACCCGGGAGGGCCCGGGCAGCGGCGCGTACGGTGCCGCCAAGGCCGCGGGCGAGCTCTTCAGCTTCGCCTACGAGCAGGCGTATGGCCTCGACGTCCGCACGATCCGGCCGTCGGCCGCCTATGGCTTCGGCATGCGCTGGCATTCGGCCAACTACATGAAGCAGTT
>JBIOID010000163.1:0-4842 GCA_044449585.1 Candidatus Limnocylindrales bacterium | reverse complement strand
GGCCATCATCAGCGGGTAGTTCCAGGGCGTCACCTGGCCCACGACGCCCAACGGTTCCCGCCGGATCATCGAGGTGTGGCCACCGCTGTACTCGGCCGACGCCCTGCCATCGAGGTGCCGGATGGCCGTGGCGAAGAAGCGCATGTTGTCGGCCGCGAAGGGCATGTCCGAGTCGCGCCGCAACTTGATGGCCGTGCCCGTCTGGGCCGACTCGAGCGCCGCCAGCTCCGGCGTGTGCTCGTCGATCAGGTCGGCCAGCTTGTTGAGGATGGCCACTCGCTCGGCGCCCATCTTGCCCCGCCAGCGACCGTCGTCGAAGGCCCGGCGCGCGGCCGCCACGGCCAGGTCCACGTCGGCCAGGGTGCCCGAGGGCACACGCCCGACGAGCTCGCCCGTGGCCGGGCTGCGCACGTCGATCCAGCCTCCACCGGACGCCTCCACCCACTGCCCGTCGATGAACATCTTGAGCTCGGTCACGGTCTGGATGGCCATCGGTCCTTCACGCTCCTGGACTGGGCAACCTGTCGCCTGATGGCGCGAGTGTACTGCCGCGGGGGAGACGCCTCAGGCGGCGAGCGAGGCCTCCACGCTCAGGGCCACGTTGCCCTTGAGCGCCTGTGAGATGGGGCAGTTGTCCTTGGCGTCGGCCGCCAGCGCCTGGAACTGCTCGGCGTCCATGCCCGGCACCTGGCCTTCCACCTTCAGGACACTCGACGCCACGAACCAGCCTGCCTCGCTCTTGTCGAATGTCACCGTCGCGCGCACCGACAGCTTCGTCGCCGGGTGCCCAGCCTTGGCCAGGCGGGAGGACAGGGCCATCGAGAAGCAGCTGGCGTGCGCCGCCGCGAGCAGCTCCTCCGGGCTGGTCTGGCCGTCCGATGACTCGGTGCGGGCGTGCCACGTGACGGGCATCCGGCTGAACGCGCCGCTGCCCACGTAATCGATGGTGCCGGAACCCGAGAGCAGGTCGCCCTGCCAGGTGACATCGGCCGTGCGTGTCTGGGACATGACATCCTCCACTCGATCGGGTCCCCGTTGCCCGCATCGTGGCACAGCCTGTCGTGCGCGTCAGCGGATCGGGGCGTATCGGGGACCGTGACGGCGCAGACCCCGTCGTCCTCGGCCGCCCCGAGCGATGATGGACGAGTGGATCAGCCTGACCCAGATGCCGCGACCCGCGCGACCACACGTCGGAGCCTTGGCCCACGGGACGAGAACCTCCTGATGCCGATCGCCGCCGCGCTGGGCATCGGCGTGGCCTGGATGGACTCCCGACCCGGCTTCGATGCCACCGGACTGACCGTCGGGTTGCTGCTGACGGGGACCCTCGCGGTGACAGCCGCATCGGGTCGGCGGCCCTGGCTTTGGGCCCTGCTGGTCGGGGTCTGGACGCCGCTCGTCGAGATCGCCGGGCCGGGCGGCCTGGCGTCCCTAGCCGCCCTTGTCGTCTCCGGCCTCGGGGCGGCCATCGGCTACGTCATCGCCCGGCTTGTCGCGTAGCTCGTCACGCAGCTCTGCCGCCACGGCCGGCGCCAGCTCTCGCACGAGGGCCCAGAACCGCTCGACATGGCGCGGCTCGGTGCGCAGGTTGCCGAGCGCGAGACGGAGCGCGAACCGCCCGTCCAGACGCGTATGGGACAGGAACACCTGACCGGTCGCGTTCAGCCGCTCCATCAGGCGCTCGTTGAGCCGATCGAGGATCGGCGCATCGTCGAGACCGCGCGGGTGCCAGCGGAAGCACACGGTGGCGAAGGGCACCGGGGCGAGCCGCTCCGCATCCGGCTCGGCATCCACCCAGGCGGCGAAGCGCGTCGCCAGTTCGAGGTGCTCGCCGATGCGGGCCCGCAGGCCGTCCAGGCCGAAGTACCGCACGATGAACCACATCTTCAGCGCCCGGAAGCGGCGGCCGAGCTGCGGCTGGTACTCGTTGTAGTCATGGACCGCGGCCCGGTCCGTCGTCCGCAGGTACTCGGGCACCAGGCTCAGCGCGTCGCGCAGGAGGCTCGGGCGGCGCGTCAGCAGGAGCGAGCAGTCAAGCGGCGTGAACAGCCACTTGTGCGGGTTCACCACGATCGAGTCGGCGCGCTCCCAATCCGCGAACGGACCCCGCCGATCGGGCAACAGGGCGACCACCCCCGCATACGCGGCATCGACGTGCAGCCACAGCCGCTCACGCTCGGCGATCCCGGCGAGCGCGCTCACAGGGTCGACCGCGTTGGAGCCGGTCGTGCCGACCGTGGCGACGACGGCCGCGGGCAGCCACCCCGCGGCCCGATCCTCCGCGATGGCCGCGGTCAGTGCCTCGGGCACCATGGCGTACGCGGCATCGACGTCGACGCGCCGCACGCCGGCTCGTCCCAGGCCCAGCACCATGCCCGCCTTCTCGATCGAACTGTGCGCCTCGGCGGAGGCGTAGATGCGCAGCCGTGCGCCGTGCAGCCCAGCGGCGGCGGCGTCTCCGGTGGCCGCCTGGCGCGCCGCGGCCAGGGCCGCCAGGCTGGACGTAGAGGCGGTATCGGTGTACAGGCCGTCAAAGGTCTCGGGCAGGCCGAGCGCCTGCCGCAGCCAGTCGACGGTCACCTCCTCGAGCTCCGTCGCGGCGGGGCTCGTCCGCCACAGCATCGCGTTGGCCACCAGCGTGCTCATGAGCATCTCGCCCAGGATCCCCGGCCCGGACGCGGTCGACGGGAAGTAGGCAAAGAACGAGGGATGCTGCCAGTGGGTGACGTTGGGCTCGATGAGCGCTCGGTAGTCGTCCAGGATGCGCGCCAGCGGCTCCGGCGCTTCCGGCGCGGCCGCAGGCAGGCGGGCCCGGACCGCACCCGGGGCGATGGGCGGCAGGATCGGTCGCTGCTCGATGGTGGCCAGGTAGTCGGCCATCAGATCGACGACCGCGTGAGCCGCGACCCGGAAAGCGGCATCGTCCATGTCCCCGTGGCGGGCGATCTGCGCCGGATCCAGATCGCCCGCCTCGGTCACGCGAGCGTCTCCAGCAGCCGCCGCGAGCTGGCCGCGATCTCATCGACGGCCGCCTCGAAGGCCACCTGGTTACGGCGCGACGGGTGACGGTATCCGCTCACCTTGCGCACGAACTGGAGGGCCGCGGCGCGCACCTCCTCATCGGAGGCCACGACTTCGGTGGTGCGGAGGGTCTTGATGCTGCGGCACATGGCGCGCTCCCGGCTGACGCTCGGTTCGAGGGGCACGAGCGGATCCGCCAAGGGTATCGTGGCGCCGTGACCTCCGACATCGGCCCGCCCGACATCGCCTCCGACCCGCCCGTCCGGCACCGCCTCACACCCGCTACACCCTAGCGGCATCCCGGCGCGATACGTCGATGCGCGTATTGCCGTGCTCGCGCGCGGCTGGCAAGGTGCGTTCCTCGCCCGTCACGGGGCGAGGGCACACCCGCTCCTCCCCGGTCGGACGACGAACGCGGCTCCGGCCGGGGAGCGGTGCGGGTCCCGGCCCTGACGGCCACCGAGCCCGATGACCCCACTCGAGGCCGGCGCGATCCTGCTGGCCGGACTGGCCGCCGGCACGCTCAACACGATCGTCGGCTCCGGATCGCTCATCACCTTCCCCACCCTGCTCGCCTTCGGCTATGCCCCGCTGGTGGCCAACGTCTCGAACACGATCGGGCTCGTGCCTGGCTCGGCCAGCGGCGTGGTCGGCTATCGCCGCGAACTCGTCGGCCAGCGCGAGCGTGCGCTGCGGCTGGGCCTGGCGGCGGGGCTGGGCGGCCTGACCGGTGGCCTGCTGCTATTGGCCCTGCCGGCGTCGGCGTTCGCGCGCATCGTGCCGGTCCTGATCCTCGTGGCGTGTGCGCTCGTCGCGGTCCAACCCCGCCTCTCGCAGGCGCTGGCCGCGCGCCACGCGGCCGGTCAGACGCGCTGGCGACCGCTGACCCTGGGGGTCTACCTGACGGCCATCTATGGTGGCTATTTCGGCGCCGCGCAGGGGGTCATCCTCATCGCCCTGCTGGGCATCTTCCTGCCCGACCACCTGCAGCGCCTCAACGGCCTCAAGAACGTGCTGGCCGGCGTGGTCAACGCCGTGGCCGCCGTGCTGTTCATCGCTGTGGCTCCCGTCGCCTGGGCACCGGCGGCGCTCATCGCGGTCGGCTCGGTGGTCGGCGGTCAGATCGGCGCGCGATACGGCCGACGCCTGCCGCCGGCGGTCCTGCGGGCCCTCATCATCATCGTCGGGAGCGTGGTCGCCGTGCGCCTGCTGCTGGCCGGCTGAGGCGCCCGGGGGTGCACCACTCCTCGGTACTTTCGGGCATGAGCCTCGACCCTGGCTGGGGATGGCGCGGTCCGCTGGCGCGATGGAGCATGAAGCGCCCGGCTGCCTGGCCGGTCCCGCACGAGGTGCCTGCCTCCATGTCCGCGACCCCCTCGACACGCTCGGCTGCTGTCACCCTGAGCGCGCCCGCCGTCCTGATGATCATCGCCATCGCGTTGTTTGCCATGGGCGGGCTCGGTCTGGGCGTCGGTTCGCTCTCGGTCACCGATCTGGGCCTGGCGTGCTTCGCCCTGGCCTTCCTGTACGACCTGCTGAAGCGCTGACCGTCGGAGGGCGCGCTCGACCCCGGAGAGGAGGATCCGGGGGAGCGCGTCGTGTACCCCGAGGTCGTCCCAGTCACGACCACGAGGGCAACGACAGGAGCCTATGAGGGCCGCGAAACGGCGGCCATGCACCGGAGGTCAGGGGATCCGGTACCCCGAAGGTCCGGGGATACCGTAGACCCGCCCGCCGACCTCCGGCGGGTCGGGGATCAGTCGCCCAGGCAGGTCCCCACGTCACGCGCCGCGCGCACCCACGGGTGATCGAGCGGCACGG
>JBIOID010000162.1:0-4884 GCA_044449585.1 Candidatus Limnocylindrales bacterium | reverse complement strand
GCCGTGTAGGCGCCGATGGCGTAGAACGCGACGTAGCCCAGGTCGAGCAGCCCGGCGAAGCCGACCACGATGTTCAGCCCGATGGCCATGATGGCGAAGATGGTCATGAAGGTGGCGACCGTGTCGTCGGGCAGCGGCAGCGGCACCACGTCGCGGCTGAACGAGTCGAGGAAGTAATGGTTGACCAGGGGGTACAGGAGCACGATGAGCACCACGGCCGTGATCGCGAGGGTTCGCCGGCGGTGCTTGCGCAGGGCTGCCCGGTAGCCGCCCGGGAGACCCGCCAGGGATCCGCCGACGTAGCTCAGCCAGGCCCCTGAACCGGTGCCCACGGCGTCGGTCGCGTTGGTCATGCCCGATCCGCCAGCTGCTGGCCGAGCAGGCCCGTGGGCTTGAAGACCATGATCACGATGAGGACCCCGAACACGATCGCCTGGGTCCAGTTGGCGGAGAGGTAGCGATCGCTGAGCGCGTTGACCTCGCCGATGATGAGGGCCCCGAGGACGGCCCCCTGCAGGTTCCCGATCCCGCCCAGGACGGCGGCCGTGAAGGAGTTCAGGCCGAAGCGGAACCCGAGGTTCCAGACCGTGTACTGGTTGTACAGGATCTGGACCACGCCGGCCGCGCCGGCGAGCGCGCCACCGATCAGGAAGGTGATGGCGATCGTGCGGTTGATGTCGACGCCCATCAGGCCCGCCGCGTCGGGATCCTGCGCCGTCGCCCGCATCGCCCGCCCCTGCCGCGTCTTGCCGACGAACCACGACAGGGCGATCAGCAGCGGGATCGTCACCACCCCCACGAATACCTGTGCGGTGGTGATCACGATGTTGGTGATGCCCAGCGGAGCGAGCAGGTTGGTGGTCGGGAAGATGCTGTCGATGCTGCGGTCATAGGCGCCGCCGAACAGGATGCCGACGTTCTGCAGCACGAAGCTCATGCCGATCGCGGAGATCAGCGGCGCGAGCTTCGGCGCGTGGCGTAGCGGCCGGTAGGCCACCCGCTCGATGCCGACGTTGAGGGTCGCCGTGGCCACGATGACGATCACGAGGGTGGCGAGGATCTGAAGCACCATCAACGGCGCGGGCGTGGCCGAGGTGATGGAGAAGACGCCCAGGCCGCCACTGGCGACCGGCGCGATGAGCCCGAAGGCGATCATCGAACCGATCATGAAGACGTCGCCGTGGGCGAAGTTGATCAGCTCGATGATGCCGTAGACGAGCGTGTAGCCCAGGGCGACCAGCGCGAAGATCAGGCCATTGGCCAGACCGATGATGAGCGTCTGGATGAGTTGGTCCATGCGGTCGGTGGCCTCGGGTGGACGACGCGCGACTGGGCCGGATGAGCGATCGGGGCGGGCTGACGAGCCCGCCCCGATCGGCTGCGAGAGGTCAGAGGAGCGAGCCTTACGGCTGCGCCATGGTGATCACGCCCTTGTAGGTGGGCGGCCAGCCGGTGTCGACCGAGTAGCTGGAGATGACGCCGCCCTTGGCGTCGCCGTTCGGGTCGAACGTGACCGCCCCGATGACGGTGTCGACACCACTGCTACCCATGATGGCCTGCAGCACGGCCCAGCGGTCGTTGGAGCCGGCCGCCGTGAGCCCGGCCAGCGCGACCTGCGCGGCGGCCTTCCCATAGGCAGCGTAGAACGGCGCCTGGGTGCCTCCGTTGGCGGCCTTGTAGGCGTCCGACCACGTCTTGCCGGTGCCGGTCAGCTGACTGATGTCGACGCCACCGAAGGTGAGGAACGTGCCGTTGCCGGCCGCGCCGGTGCCCGTGTACCACGTCTTCTCGTTGACGCCGTCAGGGGCGAAGATGGCGATGGTCGGGTTGACCGCGCGGATGTCCTTCCAGAGCTTGGCCGTGTTGTTGCCGGTGATGGCCCCGATGAACACGACGTCGGCGCCGGAGTCCTTGATCTTCTGGGCCAGGGCCTGGTAGTCGGTGGCCTTGATGTCGTAGCTCTCGGACGAGCCGTTGGCGCTGACGACCTTGCCGCCGATCTTGCCGAAGTGGAGCGCCCATGCACGCCCGATGCCCTGGCCATAGGTCTGGCCGTCATCGATGACGTAGGCCGTCTTCTTGCCTTGCGAGTAGGCCCATTCGGCCGAGGCGCCACCCTGGTTGTCATCGGTGTTGATGACGCGGCTGTAGTTGCGATAGCCGTTGGGGTAGTAGGAGTCGGGCTCACCCGGCTGGGTCACGCCGGTGACCGCCTTGGTCAGGCCGGGGTAGCTGTTGGCCGGGCTGATCATGACCAGGCAGGCCGAGTTGAGGATCGGGATGGACAGCTTGGCCGCGCCCGAGTTGAACGTGCCGATGTAGACCATCGCGTCGGGGTCGTTGGCCGCCTTGTTGGCGTTCGACTGCTCGACGGTGCCGTCCCAGTTGCCGCTCTGGGCCGCGGACGAGTCGTCCAGGCTGGTGTACTTGATGGTGAAGTTGCCGACCTTCTGGCCGTCCAGCGTGGCCTTGATCTCGTTGACCATGGCGGACGTCTGCGGCGTATTGGTGCCCTGCAGCGGCAGGCTCGAGTAGACGTGGATCTCGGACGAGCTGCTGCCCTTCTTGTTCTGGCAGACGCTCGGTTGTGCGCCGCTGCTGGCGCCAGTGCTGGCGCTCGGCGAAGTGCCGCTGGTGCAGGCGCCCACCACGAGCAGGGAGCTCGTCGCGATCACGCCGAACCGTTTGATGTCCATACGGATCGATCTCCTCCTACGGCCCCACGCGGGGGGATGGCTCGATATCGTCCATCGGTCGTCACGTGGTCCAGCCACGTGGCCCGGCTGGCCACTCCCGCGGGCTCGATCCTCCTCGAGCCTGCCGGACGAGCGGGACGCTCGTGCCGAGCGTGGCGCAACCCATCACCGGTGCGATGCCGTATCATACGGGCGAGCGCTTCGAATGCAAGTCGGTTGCGAGCGCCCCGGGCGTGTGCGGACCGCCCCTTTCGAGGGAACGGACGGACCCGGTGCGGCGCGCTCGACCGGCGCTGGCTCGCCAGCGCGACCTGCGTTCGCACCGCGGCCGATGGCCGCGGCCAGGGGTGCGTCCACGAGGGTCCGAAACGGCCGTGGAATACCAGGTCAGGGATGCCCGCATCACCGACGTCGGGCGCATCAGCGCGCTCATGGCGATGTCCGATGCGGCGCTGGCCGGCGGGGTCTCGTCGACTGGCGCGACCGACCTGCTGCGGCAGCTCGTCTACCTGCCCAATGCCGCGGTCCTGGTGGCCGATGCGCGACGGGTGATCGTGGGCGCGACGGTCCTGGCGCTGCGTCCGTCGGTGCGGGCCGGTGGCATGGTCGGGACGGTCGACCTGCTGGTCGTCGATCCGGCTTACGCCGCGGCCGGCGTCAGCGCTTCACTGCTCGGTGAGGTGCTGCGCTCGGCCCGCAACAAGGGCTGTGTCGCCGTGGAGGCTGTGCCTCCCGCCGATCCGGCCGAACTCCAGCGCTGGACCGAGCTCGGGTTCACCGAGAGTGGTCCGCGCATCCTGCGCGACCTGGCGCCTGTGGGCGCGGCGCGCGAATGATCATCTGTCGCCCATCGGGCGGCAGTCAGCCGGCGCGCCAAGCGCCGCATCCCCGGTCCGTCCTGTGATGGCCCGGACGTACAGGAGACTTGCGTGAGCAAGAACGTCGCGGTCTTCGTGGACGTGGCCAATATCTTCTACGCGGCCAAGGCGGCCGGCGTGGATATCGACTACGTCACGCTACTGAAGAACGCCACCGCGGGGCGCGATTTCGTGCGCGCCTACGCCTACACCGGCCTCGACCCTGACAACGATAACCAGCGCCAGTTCCACCAGTTCCTGGCGCGCCACGACTACAAGGTCGTGAGCAAGGACATCCGCAAGTACGGCGACGGGAAGGTCAAGGCCAACCTCGACATCGAACTCGTGGTCGACATGATGAAGACAGCCCGTAATCTGGACATCGCCGTGGTGGTGTCGGGCGACGGCGACTTCGCGCCGGCCATCCGCGCCGTCCAGGAGATGGGCGTCCGCGTCGAGGTCATCAGCTTCCGCGGCAACACCAGCTCGGATCTCATCGAGGTGGCCGACCAGTTCACCGATATCACCCAGTTGGCCCGCGTCGACAATGAATCGTCGCGCAGCGGGCGGCGGGTGGCGGCGGAGGACGACCTGTCCATGACGGCCGTGCCGGACAAGCTGAGCGAGGGCGCACCGCGCCGCCGGCGCACGACGCGCACGCGCTCGCCGGAACGCGAGGAGGGCGCCGTGAGCGCAGAGGCGCCCCGCCCCAGGCGCCGACGCGAGGCGCCGCTCGAGCCGGTCGACGGCGCTATGGTCGCGCTGCCCGGCGAGCGGTTGTCACGTGCCGCGACCCGTCCGCCGGCCGCCGTGCCCGACGAGTCGGAGTCGGACGTCGACGCCGGCGAGCCTCTGGCCGCGGTCGGTGAGCCCGACGAGGTGGAGGGCGACGGCGCGAACCGCCGCCGCCGCCGCCGCCGGGGCGGTCGTGGCCGTGGTCGTGGTCGGGGCGATCGGCCGGAGACGGGCGAGGTGCCCGTCGCCGCCGCCGGGGACGAGGTCGAAGAGTTCGAGGAGGACGCGGTCGACTACGCGCCGCCGCGGGCGCCGCAGCCGAGCACGTTCGGGTCCATCTGGGACAGCCAGCTGGGGGTCCCGAGCACACCGGTCCTGGCCGGGGAGGCGTTGGACCAGGAGCCGGACGACGAGCCGGAGATCCCAGAGTACCTGTTGGCCGAGCGACGCCAGCAACGCGGCGGGCGCGTCCCGCCGGTCCGCCCCAATCGCGGCGGCCGCGGCCGCGGAGGTGCATACCTGGGGGCCCTGGACGGGGCGCCCTTGGGGCGCGCGGGGGCGCCGGCCGGTGGGTCGTTCGCGCCCGTGAACCGGGC
>JBIOID010000161.1:0-4887 GCA_044449585.1 Candidatus Limnocylindrales bacterium | reverse complement strand
CCATGGGCGACGCCTACCCGGTGCTCGTCGAACGGTCGGCCGACGTCGAGACCATCCTCGCGCGTGAGGAGGGCCAGTTCGCGCGCACCCTCGACGGCGGCGCCCGGCTGCTCGACGCGGCCCTCGCCGACCTCGTGCCGACGGGCCCCGACGCGCCGGCGCGGGTCGTCGGCCGGCGCGTGGAGGATCTGCCGTCCGATGCGCCGCTCCTGCCCGGCGAGGTCGCCTTCCGCCTCTATGACACGTACGGCTTCCCGATCGATCTCACGGTCGAGCTGGCGGCCGAGGCCGGCGTGCGCACCGACCAGGCGGGCTACCGGGCGGCCCTGGAGGCACAGCGCGCGCGCTCGCGTGAGGGCACGCGGGCCGGGCTCTCCCAGCACGCCGAGGCATCCTCGCGCTACGAGGCGATCCTCCATCGCAGCGGGCCCACCGCGTTCCTGGGCTACGAGACGACCACCGCGGAGGCGCCGGTCCTGGCCATCTTCCGCGACGGTCTGGGCTATGACGAGCTGCAGGGCCACGGCGCGGCGGAGGTGGTCCTGGCCGCGACCCCGTTCTACGCCGAGGGCGGCGGCCAGGTGGGCGACCGCGGCGTGCTACGCGAGCCGGGCGGCGGCTCGGTCGTCTTCGAGGTCGAGGACACCCAGAAGCCGGTGGGTGGGGCGATGGGCGGCCTCATCATCCATCACGGGCAGCTGCGCGGCCGCCTGCGGGTCGGCGCGAGCGTCGAGGCCGCGGTGGACCCCGAGCGCCGCGCGCGCACGATGCGCAACCATACCGGCACGCACCTGCTGCATCGAGCGCTGCGCAACGCGGTCGGGCCGAGCGCGCGCCAGGCCGGCTCGCTCGTGACGCCCGACGGCCTGCGCTTCGACTTCCCGTTCGAGCGGTCGCTCGCGGCCGGCGAGCTGCGCGCCATCGAACTCGAGGTGCGCCGCATCATCCGCGAGGACCGGCCCGTCCACGTGGCCGTGATGCCCATGGCCCAGGCGATCGAGCGCGGCGCGGACGCGTTCTTCGACGAGAAGTACGGCGAGGACGTGCGCACCGTGGCCGTGGACGGCTACAGCCTGGAGCTGTGCGGCGGCACCCACTGCCGCGCATCGGGCCAGGTGGGTGGCTTCGTGATCACCGGTGAACGCTCGATCGGCTCGGGCATGCGCCGCGTGGAGGCGCTCACCGGCGATGGCGCCGACGCGTTCCTCGACGCCGCCCGCTCCACCCTCGTGACGAGCGCGGAGGCCATCGGTGCGCAGGTCGCCACGGCCCTGCCGGAGCGCATCGTCGAGCTGCAGGGGCGGGTCAGGGACCTGGAGCGGCGCGTCCGGTCGGGTAGTGGCGGCGCGCCCCGGGCGGCCACGCTGGCCGCGGAGGCGGCGACGGTTGCCGACGGCACCCGGCTCGTGGCACGGGCGGTCGACGTGCCGTCGGCGGAGGCCATGAAGGCGCTGGCCCGGGACGTCCGCGGCGTGATGCCGGAAGGCGTCATCGCGCTGGGCCTTGCCGGCGAGGCGCCGGAGCTGTTCATCACGGTCAGCGCCGACCTGGTGGCGCGCGGCCTGTCGGCCGGCGACCTGGCCCGCGACGCGGCACCGTTCATCGGCGGCCGCGGCGGTGGTCGGCCGGAGCTGGCGCAGGCCCGGGGCACGGAGGCGGCGGGTCTGGCGCGCGCCCTTGACGCCGTGGCGGCAGCCACGGCCCGGGTCCTTGCCGAGCACCCGCGCTGATGGCCTTCTGGCGGCGCTTCCTGCAGCGCGACGACCAGAACGGCCTGGCCGCCTGCACCGCGCTGGACGTGGGCACCGAGTTCGCCAAGGCGCTCGTGTTCGAGATCGGCGAGGGTGCCAGGGGCACCGTGCGGGGCGTGGGCCGCCAGCGCCAGGGACTGTCGCACATGCAGTCGGGCACGGTCGCCGACATCGCCGCCGTCGTCGACAACTGCTCGGCGGCGCTCCAGGAAGCGGAGGAGATGGCCGGCTTCCGGCCGAGCCAGGTCGTCATCGGCATCGCCGGCGAGCTGGTCAAGGGCTTCACCACGACCCACACGCAGGAGCGCAAGCGCCCGGACGCGCCCATCACGGAGACCGAGCTGCAGCGGCTCATCGACGGCGTGCAACACGAAGCGTTGCGGGATGCCGAGCGTGCCATCACCTGGGAGACGGGCCTGCCCAACGTCGACGTGCGCCTCGTCCACGCGGCCGTCACGGGCGCCTCGATCGACGGGTACACGGTCACCAACCCGGTCGGCTTCCAGGGCCGCCACGTGCGCATCAGCATCTTCAACGCCTTCGCCCCGCTGGTGCACCTCGGTGCGCTCCAGTCGGTGGCCAGCCAGCTCGACCTGGAACTGCTGGCCATCGTCGCCGAGCCCTACGCCGTGGCCCGGGTGCTGGGTGGTGACCAGGTCCAGAAGGCGGGCGCGCTGTTCATCGACGTCGGCGGCGGCACGACGGATGTGGCCCTCGTGCGCCAGGGCGGCATCGAGGGGACGCGCATGTTCGCGCTGGGCGGGCGCGCGTTCACCAAATCGCTGGCCGATCGCCTTGACCTGCCCTTCACCCGCGCGGAGGCCATCAAGGTCGACCACGCGCGCGGCCTGCCGGTGGACGACGCCGAGACGGTCGAGCGCATCCTGGCGGAGGACACGGCCGTCTGGGCGGCCGGCGTGGAGCTGGTGCTCGAGGAGCTGGCCGCGGGTGATCTGCTGCCCGGACGCATCTACGTGTGCGGCGGCGGCTCCCGCCTGGCCAACCTCACGGGCGCGCTGCGCGACCCCGGATTCGCCCACCGCCTGCCCTTTTCGCGGCCGCCCGAGGTCACCATCATGGAGCCGGGCGAGATCGAGACGATCCGCGACGCGACCAAGCTGCTGGTCGACCAGCAGGATGTCACGCCCCTCGGCCTGGCCTACCAGGCCATCGAGATGGCGTCCCAGGAAGCGCCGCTCGACGCCGCCCTGCGGAGGGTGCTGCGCGCCATGAAGGTCTAGCCCGGTTAGGCTACCGGTTGCGATGACCATCGCCTACCTCGACCCCGACGACGAGATCACCAGCGCGGTAGCCCGCCTGCGCGCGAGCGACGACGTCCGCGTGGCCCTCGTGCTGCCGCCTGGATCGCGCATCGCGACCAGCCGCATCAACTTCCGGCTGCTCGCCCACGAGGCCCGCGAACATCAGCGCCGGCTGGCCGTGGTGGCCGGCGAGGCCGGCGTCCGGGCGGTCGCCGTGTCGGCCGGCCTGCCCGCGTACGCCACCGTGGCCGAGTACGAAGCGGCGCTTGCCGATGCCCGACTCGAGCCGGAGGCCGCGGCCGGGCCGGCGGCGGCGGCGGTGGCGGCCAAGCCTGCGCGCAAGGGCAAGCGTGCCGCGACAGCCGAGTCGGTCCCCACAGCGGCTGCTGCGACCGTGGTGGCCGCGGGCGCGGCAGCGTCGACGGTCGCGGTCGAGCCGGCGCTGCCCACGACGGCGGTGCAGCGAGGCGGCGGCGGCACGGACCTGCCCGTGGTGCCGGTGCGCGAGCGGGCGGGTGCCGGTGGCCACCGCGGCTTCTGGGTCCTCCTGTCGGCGGTGCTGCTCGTGGCGCTCATCGGGGCGGGCGCATGGGTCGCCTTCAACGTGCTGCCGACGGCCACCATCACCGTCACGCCGCGGACCGAGGTGGTCGGACCGATCAGCATGACCGTCACGGCCGATCCCAACGCCGCCACGGTCGACCCGGTCGCGGGTGTCGTCCCGGCCCAGTCCGTCACGGTGCCGCTGTCGGCCACCAACACGTTCAACGCCACGGGCACCAAGTCGGTCGACACCGCGGCCACAGGGACGGTGACGTTCATCAATTACGACCCGGGCGGCGCCCACACCGTCCAGCAGGGCACGGCCGTGTCCACCCAGCCAGGTGTCGTCTTCCAGACCGGCAAGGCAGTCACGGTCCCGCGGGCCGTTATCTCCGGGTCACTCAAGATCATCCCCGGCAACGCCAATGTGGGCATCACGGCCGTTGTGTCAGGCACGGCAGGCAATGTCGGCGCCGGCACGATCACTAAGGCTCCCGGCGTCATCGAAGCTGCCCTCGGCGTCGGCTCTGGCCGATCGGTGGTGACCAACACCGCCCCCACGACAGGTGGCACCCACACGGTCACCCAGGTCGTGCAAACGTCCGACTACACCTCCGCCGTGGCCAGCCTCTCGACCGTGCTCAAGACCCAGCTCGATGCGGCCGCCCGGGATCCGGCCACCGCGCCGGCCGGTGTGACGCTCATCCCGGCCACGGCGACGGTCGGCCCGGTCACGGCCGACCAGCCGGCCTCGGCGATCGTGGGCAAGGAGCAGCCCAGCTTCCAGCTGACGCTCACCGCCACCGGCACGGTCGACGGCGTCGACACGACGCAGGTCGCCCAAGTGGCAGCTGCCCGGCTGGCCACATCGGTCCCGTCCGGTCACATGCTGTTCCCCTCGTCGGTCCAGACGCAGGTCGGGCCGGCCGTCGTGACCGGGGGGGCGATCAAGTTCTCGGCGTCCGCCAGCGGCCAGATGACTATGACCCTCGATCCGGTCGCGCTGGTCCAGCAGGTGCGCGGCAAGTCGGTGGCGGAGGCGCGCAGCATCCTCCAGACGTCGGGCGTCGTGACCATCGAGACGTGGCCCTTCTACGTGTCGGGCGTGCCCGACGACCCCAGCCGCGTGACCGTCACGGTGGTGGTACCGCAGGCCCCCGTCGGTGCATCGCCGGGTGCCTCGACCAGCGCGCCGCCAAAGGCATCGCCGACGACCGCGCCCCAGCCGAGCGGCACGTGAGCCGCCTGCTCGGTATCGACCTGGGCGACCGGCGCATGGGCCTTGCCGTGGGGGAGACCCGGACCGCGACGGCGCGGGCGTTCGCCACGCT
>JBIOID010000160.1:0-4892 GCA_044449585.1 Candidatus Limnocylindrales bacterium | reverse complement strand
ATCGATGACATCACGGACGCCCCTCACCACGGCTGCCGGGCGTCATGCCCCGCAGCTGGCGTCGAACCTGGTCATATGCGACTGGGGGTGACGTTCGAGCGACCCCACGGCCTTCTGGAGCCCTGAGGAGGTCGGGTTTCAGGCGTCGCACGGGGTCTCCACGCTCGGTGAAGCCGATGAGCACCGGGTGCCGCGGCGCGGCGATGGCCGTGACCCGTCCGAACGCTACCCGGGTTGTCATATGACAGACGACCGATACGACCTGCACCTGTATCGGCGGTGCGGCCGGTCAGGCTTACGGCCGACCCGGGTCGCCGGACGTTCGGGCCCGCCCGCCTCTGCCCTCGGCTAGACTGCCTGCGTGGGCGCTGTCGACACCATGGAGCTGTTCTTCGAGCGCCTCAACGCGGGCGACCGCGAAGGCGCGGTGGCGCTCATGGCCGACAACGCCGAGATGCGCATCCACGTCGGGGACAACTCGCAGCTGCTGCGCGGCGTCGAGCGGGTCGGGGGCTGGTTCCTGCGCGCGGACAAGGGCCTCAAGATGGTGCCCGCCGACATCCGTGACACCGGTAACACCTACGAGTGCGACGTCCTGGTCGTGCGTCCCGGCGTGAATTCGCAGCACCTGGACGCCACCTTCCGCGTGGAGGCCGGCCGCATCACGGCCATCAACCTCGCGCCGCGCTGACCGCCCGCCTGGGCCGGGCTACGGACCCTGGCTGGCCGCACCCGATGCGCCGGGCACCGGGATGGTGATCTTGTCGCCCACCGCGATCTTGTTGGGGTCCTTGATCTGCGGGTTCGCCGCTTCCAGCTGCGCCAGCGTCACGCCGAAGTGCCTGGCGATCGTGCCCAGCAGGTCGCCTGCCTTGACCGTGTAGACGAACGGCGTCGGCCCGACGGCGATGGTCGGCGCGATCGAGGTCGGCGCTGCGCTCAAGGGGGGGACGCTCGTCGAATCGCCCGGTCCCGCGCCGCCCGAGTTGCCGAGGATGCTCGGCAGCATGAACAGGATGACCGCGGCGACGACCAACGCGATCAGCGCGAGGGCCACCGGCGGGAGGCTAGGCAGGCCGCTGCGCGTCCGCAGCGAGGGGTACAGCTCGTTCTTGTGCGGTCGCTCCCACGGCGGGCCTGCACCTTCCGTCGGCGTGCTTCCCGTCGGTGCAGCCTTGGCTGGGCGGGCGCTCGCCGACCCGGTTCGCGTGCCACTCGTCCGGCCGGCCAGGAATGGCGGCACATCCGCGTCCGCCCCACCGGTCGCGCCGCCCGCACCGGCCTCGCTCCCGGCCCCTGCGGCCGCGACGACCGCGCCGCCGACGACGAGCGCCGCCAGCTCCTCGTGACCCGGCGCATCGGCCTCGGGAGCGGCCTCGTCGGCCAGGTCCCGCTCGGGCATGGGATCCTCGAACGCCGCCAGCTGGCCGACCTCGGCAGGCGCGGGGCGCGCAGCCCGGGCGCCGCCTCCTGAGGCGCGTGCGCCCGATGCGGACGCTCCGCCCGCCGCCGCACTCCCCGCCCCCGAGGCGGCCGCTCCGCCGGCGGCGGCCATGCCGGCCGCGGCGCCCGACGTCGCCAGCCAGGAACCCGGGTCGGTCGGCGCATGACCGGCCGGCACGTCGCGCGTCGCGCCCGGCTCGGACTCGCGCGCCGCCTCACGGCGGGCCCACGCCTGGAAGGTCGGGCAACTCGGGAAGTCGCGCGTCAGGCAGTAGCGCTCCTGGTGGGCCAGGGCACGGGGCGCCGGACGAGGCTCGGCGTAGCAGCGGTGACGGTGGTCGGGAGCCGTCGAGCGCCGGTCCCGATCGTCCTCGAAGGCGAGGAATGGACAGGCCGCAGGGATCTCGACGGGCTCGACTGGGCGGCCGCTCATCGCGGCCATGATACCGGCAGCGGTCGGGCCACGATGCAGGCACAATGGTCGTGACGTCCCCTGGCAGGACCGCCGGCCCTGGCGGCAGGCACGGAAGGAGCTCGCATGTCATACGCCCGACTGATCGCGACCCTTGCGCCGCGGCGCATCGCCCACGCCCATTGCGACGTGCCCTGCGGCATCTACGACCCGGCTCCCGCCCAGCTGGCCGCCCGGACCGTGTCACGCATGGTCGAGCTGATCCAGGCCATCCCGGGCATGGAAGCGGAGGACCGCAACAAGTTCGTCCGCTGCGTCGCCGTCAAGGAGCAACACGCCGAGCTGGTCAAGCATGAGGTCCAGGTCATCTGGAGCGACTACTTCAAGCCCGAGCACCTCGAGCGCTTCCCCGAGCTGCACGACCTGACCTGGCAGATCCTGAAGGCGGCCGGCAAGTGCAAGCAGAGCGTGGACGCCGCGGCGGCCGCCGACCTGGAGGCCAAGGTGGCCCGCTTCGCGGAGATCTTCTGGGCCAGCAAGAACGCGCCGGTGCACACGATGAAGGCGTCCGCGGAGGGCGCGCCGCGGAACACGATCGCCTGGGAGGTCCGGGCCGCCTGACGGACCCCTGCGGGCCGCCTGACCGGCCCCCGCGGGCATCGTGCGCCGGCTGGTCACGGCCATCGGCCTGACGGCCGGCCTGGCCACCGTCGCAGCCGCCGTCCGCCTGGCGGCCCGTTCGTGGCGCCATCGCGTGGCCGTCGAGGGCGGCAGCATGATGCCGGGCCTGGCGCCGGGAGATTGGGTGCTGGTGGATCCCGCGGCCTACCGGCGGCATCGGCCGCAGCCGGGCCATGTCGTCGTCCTGCCCGACCCGCGCGAGCCGCGTCGTGTGCTGGTGAAGCGTGTCACGCAGGTACTGGGCGATGGCCGCCTCGAGGTTAGGGGCGATGCGCCCGCTGCGTCGACCGACTCGCGCACGTTCGGTCCGGTGGCGGAGACGACCGTGGAAGGGCGTGCCTGGGCGCGTTATTGGCCGCTGGCACGAGTCGGCCGTGTTCGCTAGGGCGGGGGCCGCCCGCGTCGATCAGGACGCCTTCACGAGGTGCCGCCCGAGCTGGTCGATCATGGCCAGGTCGCGCGGCAGGAAGTCCTGGAGCGCCAGGCGTTCGACGCCCGCCGCGGCGAACGCGGCCACGCGCTCCAGGATCTGCTCCGGCGAGCCGAACAGCCACCTCGTGCGGCGCGATGCCAACCACGCCTCGTGTGCGTCGGCGGCCTCCCCCGGCGCGCTGACGGCGGCCGTCACGTCCGCGATCCGCTGCGCGACCTCCGCCTCCGTCTCGCCCATCAGCACCCCCGTCATGGCCGAGTAGACGAGCGTGCCGGGGTCGCGTCCGACATCGGCACAGGCGGCCAGCAGTGCTTCGCGCACCGCGGCCGCCTCCTCCGGCGAGGTACTCGAGAGGTTGTACTCGTCGGCGTAGCGCGCGGCCGCCCGCAGACCGCGCGGCTTCCCGTTGCCACCCACGATGAGGTGCGGATGGCGCCGCCCGGCGCGCCGTGCTGGCGGTCGATACAGCGCATCTTCGACGTGCCAGAAGCGCCCCTCGAACGACCAGCCGTCGGGCTCGGTCCACAGGCCGTGCAGCATGGCCAGCGCTTCCTCGAACCGATCGAATCGCTCTGCCAGGGGCGGGAACGGGATGCCCAGCCGGGCGTGCTCGAGCGCGTTCCACCCCGCGCCGAGGCCGACCTCCACCCGCCCGTCACTCATCTCGTCGACGGTCGTGACCAGCTTGGCGAACGCGCCGGGCACGCGGAAGGTGACCGGCGAGACGAGTGCCCCGAGGCGGATGCGCGTCGTCTCCCGGGCCAGGCCCGCGAGCACGGCCCAGGCGTCGGTGGTCGGGTTGTCCGACGCACCCGGGAAGCTGGCGAAGTGGTCCGACCGAAGGAGCCCCTCGAGGCCGGCGGCCTCCACGGCGTGGGCGACGGCCAGCTGCTCCTCATAGCTGAGGCCCTGCTGCGGCTCGAGCATCAGCGCAAAGCGCATCGTCGCCTCCTATCCCACTCCAACCGTTTGACGTGAACCATTCAGCCCGCTAGAATGGTTCATCTCATGGAAACCATTCTGACAGCCAAGCCTCCGGCCCAGGTGCCCGACGCGCCCGGTGCGCCCACGGCGACGGTCACCGACGTGCCCCAGCGGATCATCGATGAACTGGGCGACGCCATCGGCGAGCTGCGCTGTGCGGGCAGCGAGCGCCTGGTGCGGGCCGGCGTCAGCATGAGTCATCTGCACGTCATGTGGATGATGCAACGGCACGGCGAGCTGTCGATGACCCGCCTCGCCGACATGCTCGACGTTTCGCTCTCCAACGCGACCGGCCTGGTCGATCGCATGGAGGAGCGCGGCCTGATCGAGCGCAGCCGCGTCCCGGGCGACCGGCGGGTCGTGCGCGTCGGGTTATCCGACCACGGACGCGACCTGCTGGCGCAGGTCGACCTGGTCCGCAGCGATCTCACCACCACCATCCTGCGCCGCCTCACGGCGACCCAGCTCGACCGCCTGCTGCGCACGGTCGCCGACCTGCGCAGCGCGGTCCAGGCCGCTCGCGAGGCCGGGGAGCTCCCGGCCCACGACGATGAGGCCGGCCGCCACAGCCATCGTCACCCAGTCCGTCTCTGAGCCAAGAGGGAGTCCACCGCCGACCATGGATGAAGCCATGACCACCGCCGCCGAGGCGATCACACCCGACACCGTGCACGATCCCGCGCTCGGCCTCGACCGCCGCACCAAGCTGGAGATCGTCTTCGCGGTCCTGTTGGGCCTCTTCCTGACGGCCCTCGACCAGACCATCGTGGGGCCGGTGCTGCCGCACATCGTGACCGATCTGCACGGTGCCGACTTGTACACGTGGGTCGTCACCGCCTACCTGCTGACCAGCACCGTGAGCATCCCGGTCTACGGCAAGCTGTCCGACCTCTACGGCCGGAAGCCGCTGCTCATGATCGGCATCACGATCTTCCTGAT
>JBIOID010000159.1:0-4924 GCA_044449585.1 Candidatus Limnocylindrales bacterium | reverse complement strand
CCGGCGCAGCGTCGACGAGCTGGCCGATCGGCTGGTCGACGAGGCGACCGAGGGGGTCGAGGGCAGTGGCATCCGGCCCGGCATCCTTGGTGAGATCGGGACGGACAAGCCCTGGCTCACCGCCCGCGAGGAGCGCGTCCATCGCGCGGTCGGCCGCGCCGCGCGGCGGACCGGCCTGGCCGTCACCACGCACAGCGTCATGTCGGACGTCGGGCTCGCGCAGCTGCGCATCCTCGAAGACGAGGGCGTCGATCCGGCGCGCGTCATCATCGGCCACGCCGACTCGTTCCCCGACCCGGCCTACTACCTGGCCGTCATCGGCCGCGGCGCGACCGTCGAGTTCGACTTCCTGGGTATGAGCTTCACGCCGCTCGAGCGGGCCGGCGAGCCGCGCCTCATCCGGCTCATCCTGGATCTGCTCGCGCGCGGCCACGCCGGGCAGCTGCTGTTCAGCCAGGACGTCTGCCATGACGGCCAGCTGGTCGCGTTCGGCGGCCATGGCTACACCTACCTGCACGACGCGTTCCTGCCGCGCCTCCGGGCGGCGGGCGTCGACGAGGGCACCCTGCGCATGATCACGATCGACAACCCGCGGCGGCTGCTCAGCCTGCCCGGCGAGCCCTGAGCGTGGCCGCTCCGCCCGTGGCCCCGGTCCAGGTCTTCGGGCGCCGCGACTCGCGGCCGACCCAGAAGGCGTTGCGGTTCTTCAAGGAGCGCCGCATGCCGATCAGCTTCGTCGACGTGGCGGTCAAGCCGCCGGCCCCGACGGAGCTGCGCCGCTTCGCCGGACGGCTCGGGGCGGCGGCGCTGCTGGACCGTGCCGGACGCCGGTACCTCGAACTGGGGCTGGCCTACGTGCGCATGAGCGACGACGAGTTGTTCGAGCGCCTCCTGGCCGATCCGGGGCTGCTCCGCCTGCCGCTCGTGCGGCGCGGCCAGGCCTGCGCCGCGGGGCCGGACGAGGTCGGTTGGCGCGCCATGGTCACCCCGGCCGGCTGAAACGTCGGGACGCCCGGGGACCCGGGCGCTGTCAGGTCCGGCGGCGGGTCCCCCACGCGGCGAGCGCGCCGCCGGCGACCAGGGCGACCAGCCCGACGACCGCCCACACGGTGGCGCCGCTCATGGCGCTGCCGCCGATCAGGCCGGTGCCCTGGCCGATCCACACGAGGCCGACCAGCGCGAGCAGGACGCCGACCAGCAGGGGTACCCAGGACGGGCTATGCGACATCATGTCGGATGCTACGTCGGCCGGACGGGTCCGGTTTGAGTCGTTCCGGTTCGTCCACCGCCAGCCCGTCGGCCACGAGGGCGGGTCGCCCGGCGGTCCACCGCCACTTTCGTGTTGGCCTCGCGCTTCGAGTGGCGCCCGTCCTGCGCGTAGCGGTCGATGACCATCAGGTCGAACGCGTGGACCGCCGCCTCCTGGTTGGAGAAGCGGCCCGCGACCCAGCTGCGCGATCTGGTGCCGCGCTGCTGGAGTTCGACCACGTGATAGTCCTGGCCGTTGGTCAGGTCCCAGAAACCGACGGCATCATCGATGGCCACCGCGCCCGCGGTGGCCGCGTCGAGATACAGGTCGCACAGCACCCTGGTGCGCTCGGGACCCTCCGGCCAGGCCTGGTGGGTGAGCACATAATCGGG
This sequence comes from Candidatus Limnocylindrales bacterium, assembly GCA_044449585.1. Taxonomy (GTDB): domain Bacteria; phylum Chloroflexota; class Limnocylindria; order Limnocylindrales; family CSP1-4; genus DASPUH01. The sequence continues at coordinate 3,283 of JBIOID010000159.1, read as the reverse complement.
GTGCACGCTGATGATCAGGTTGGGCCACAGGATGTAGTAGTAGATGCGGCGCGCGTCCTGCTCGGTGGTGCCGGGCAGCAGCGGCCGGCCGTGGCGCTGGCCGTCGAGCGACATGGTCTCGAACCCTTCGGCGAAGAGCATCCAGCCGCCCTTCCACGGACCCTCGGGGAAGAAGTCCTCGCCCAGATCGTACGGCGTCAGCTGGTTGAGCAGGGGGTGGACGCCCGGGCAGTGATAGCACTCGGAGTAGTTCTCCGCCACGATCTTCCAGTTGGCCGCCACGTCGTATTCCAGGTGGGACGCCCGCCGCAGGTCGGCATACCGCCGGCCGAATCCCGCGTGGTGCTCGAACCAGTCGCCCATGTAGTCGGCCAGGGGAGCGGTCTGCTCGCTGAAGCAGAGGAAGACGAAGCCCTGCCACGTCTCCAGTCGGATGGGCGTCAGGCCGAACTCCTCGTAGCGGAAGTCCTCCAGGTCGTCGGTGTGCCGGGCCCCGATCAGGCTGCCGTCCAGGTCGTAGATCCAGGCGTGATAGGGGCACTGGAAGCGCACCGCCCGGCCCGACGAGGCTTCCACGACACAAGTGCCGCGATGACGACACACGTTGTAGAAGGCGCGCAGGAGGCCGTCGCGCCCGCGCACGAGCAGGACGTCTTCGCCCAGGAAGTCACGTCGCAGGTATGTCCCGGGCTCGGCGACCTCCTCCGCGCGACCGACGCAGACCCAGTCGGTGAAGAACCACGCCTCCCGCTCGAAGTCCCATACGGCGGGGTCGTGATAAGCCCGGCCGGGCAACAGCGAGGCGGCCCGGAACGGTCGCCGGACGGCCGCGATCTCCTGCGCCGTGAACAGCGGTCGGGCGCCGCTCATCGCGGCCACGCCAGCTCGATCATGCCCTCCCGCACTCGCAGCGGGTAGTAGCGCAGGCGACGGATGCGCGTGATGGCGCGTGCGCGCGCCTTGAGGTCCGTGGGCTCGGGCTTGGGGTCGCTGCCGGGCGGACTCCACGTCGGGTGATAGGTGCCGTCCGCGTCGAGCCCGCCGGTGGTCGGGAACTGGACCACGTCGCCGCTGGCCAGGTCGAACCGGCCGCGATGGAGCGGGCAGCCGACCACGCAGCCGTCCAGGTCGCCCAGCGACAGGGGCGCCGCCATGTGCGGACATCGGTCGTCGACGGCGACCAGTCCCACCAGGGTGTGGGCCACGAGCACGTCCAGGTCACCGCGCGTCACGCGCCGCATGGTCCCCGGGGGCAGGTCGACCAGCGCGACGACGGGCTGGAAGGCCGGCGCCGCGGTGCCCGCAGCCCGCAGTCCGGACGGGATGGGTGCGATCCGCGGCGGCGCACCGACGGTCGACGGGGCGGTTTCGGCCATGGTCGAGATGGTAGGGGGAACCACCAGGCCGCGCCGGACGTCCTCAGGCCACGGCATCGATGCCGCCTCAGGGCGCCACCAGGAGGCCAAGGGCCATGCTCCAGCCGAGGAACCACCTACGCCCAGCCGGCGGGCTGGTCGCCATCACCATGATCGCCCTCCTGCTGGGCGCCTGCTCCGGGTCCGCCGCCCCGCTCCAGGAACGGACCGGCGATTCGGGCGCGGTGAGCAACCTCGGCGCGCCCGTGGCCGCGCCGGCCGAGCCCGCGGGTGGCCAGGGCGGCGGCACGGGCGGTAGCCAGTCGGGCACCACCGACACCGCGGTCAGTGACCAGGCGGCCGCGGCCGACCAGGCGCTCATCGTGAAGACCGGCTCGCTCGACCTGCAGGTGACCGATGTCGATGCGACCGTGGTGCGCGCACGCACCCTGGTCAGCGGCTTCGGTGGCTACGTCAGCGGCTCGCAGCAGACGACCAGCAGCGACCAGCCGATCGCCTCCATCACCTACCGCATCCCAGCCGACCGCTGGGACGACGCCCTCAACGCCCTGCGCGGCCTGGGCACCAAGGTCCTCGGCGAGAAGACCGGGGCCACCGAGGTCACCGGGCAGGTCCTGGACCTGGGCGCGCGCATCCAGAACCTGCGCGTGACCGAGGCGGCCTTCCAGGGCATCATGGCCAAGGCCACCAAGATCAGCGACATCCTGGCCGTGCAGGCGCAGCTGACCGATGTCCAGGGTCAGATCGAGGAACTCTCGACCGAGCAGACGCACCTCCAGCAGCAGGCGGCCGACGGGACGCTGACGGTGAGCTTCGAGGCGCCGGTGGTGGCGGTCACGTCGGCCACCAATGACTGGAGCTTCGGCGAACAGGTCGACCGGGCCCTGGCTCAGCTGGTGCAGGTCGGCCAGGCCGCCGCGACGGCGCTGGTCTGGCTGGGCATCGTCGGCCTGCCGTTCCTGCTGGTCGGGCTGGTGCTGGGTGGGCTCCTGGTCGCGCTGCGACGGCGCGTCCGCCGCTCGACCGGTGGGCCGCTCACGCCGCCCGCGGATGCCAGCGCCGCGTGATCACCGCCTCGACGCGAGGGGGAATCAGGAAGCCCGGTCCCCGTGGACCGGGCTTCCTGGCGTGAAGCGCGAGCGCAGGTCGGTCGGGAGTCAGTCGGCCGAGGGTGCCGTGCTGCCCGGCACGCGGGCCCGGGCGTACTCGGCCGCAGCCGGAGCGTGCGTGGCGCGCAGCGGCAGCTCGGTCAGGAAGAGGGTCGTGAGACCGGCCACGACGGCGGCCGCCACGCCCACCCACATCGAGTTGCCGAGCGCGATCGAGAAGGCCGAGTGGAAGCCATCGAGGAACATCGTCTGCGCGGCCGGGGGGATCTGCGACATGAACGCCCCGAGCGGATCACCACCCACCTGGGTGAGCTGGTCGCTGATGTTGAAGCCCGGCGGTGCCGTGGCCGGGACGTAGGCCGGAGGGGCCCCCGCGGCGATGATCTCGGTGCGCAGCAGGTCCCAGGTCAGGTTGTTGGAGAAGACGGTGAACCCGACCGACAGCCCGACCGACACGCCGATCTGGCGCAACAGCGTCAGGTCGGCCGTGGCCGTGCCCAGGCGGGAGAACGGCACCGCGTTCTGGACGATCAGCGTGAAGGCCGCGAACGACGGCCCGACGCCTACGCCGGCGATCAGCATCCATGCCCAGAGCACGTCCGTCTGGGTATCGGCCTGCAGGTGGGTGAAGAGCCACAGCCCGAACGCGAGCATGCCCATCGACCCGACGACCAGCCACTTGTAGTGGCCGGTGCGGCTGATCAGCTGGCCGGTGATGATCGAGCTGACGATGAGGCCGATCAGGAAGGGCAGCAGGTCGTAGCCCGATTGCGTGGTGCTGGCGCCCTGCACGATCTG
>JBIOID010000158.1:0-4931 GCA_044449585.1 Candidatus Limnocylindrales bacterium | reverse complement strand
CTCAGCCCAGTTCAGGTTGACCGACCAGCGGACGGTCCCCGTGCTCGTGTCGATGATGCCGGGCACGCCGATGCCGATGCCGAGGAGGGGAGACCGGTCATCGGCGTGCAGGGCGTCGACAAGCTGGAAGAGGAGCTCGACGGTGGCCTCGCCGTTCCGTCCTTCAAGGGGCAGGTGGATCGAGCGGAGGATCTCGCCACGCAGGTTGACGACGGCACCGCTGAACTGCGCCTCGCCGAGGTCGAGCCCGATCAGGTGGCGACCGTCCGGAGCGACCCGCAGCAGGATGGGTGACTTGCCCCCGCTCGACTGGCCACGACCGACCTCTTCGATCAGGCCGTCGTCGATGAGCGTGCCGACGAGGTCGCCGACCGAGGTACGCGTCAAGCCGGTGAGCCGGGCGAGGTCGGCGCGCGAGCGCGGACTTTGATCGTGGAGTGCGCGCAGCACCAGCTGCTGATTGAACGTTCGCGTCTGCTGGTGCGTGGCCTTTTCGGGCAGCACCGTCGCGCTGGCGCTCATCCGGGCGGGCACTCCTCCAACCGCAACCACCCCTGACCCATGCCAAGCGCGGCTTGGCGACAGGCTGGCAAGGTCGGATAGTGCGCCAGGCGGAGGGCTTTGTCAAGTCGGTGGACAAACTATCCAGCAGCGCGCACCGTGAGCCGCCCGGCGACCATCCGCCGGTCGCGCCGGGGCGGTCATCCTGCGGAGGCGTCGTCCGTCAGGTCACGGTCCTGCATCTCCCAGGTGTGGTCGAGCACGTGGTATGCCGTGTGGCGGAGCAGGTACGGGATCGTCCAGTTGCCGAGCGGCCTGCCCTCCGCATACCAGGCACGCATCGCCTCGACGAAGCGGTCGCGGTGGTGGGCGAGCCCGGCCGACGTCCGCAGGTCCTCCCACTCCGACTTCGCCTTGACGCGCTTCGAGAAGTCGCCTCCCTCGGTCGCCAGGACGTGCCGAACGATCACGTCGCGTGAACGGCCGCCGCCCCGGACACCCGGCCGGAGCTCCGCCGAGACGCGGGCGGCCGTCTCGTCGAACTCGGCCCACGCCGCGCGCAGCAGCTGCACCTGACGGTCGAAGGTCGGTGCGTCGAACGGCTCGCGGTCGAGCGGCGAGGGCGCGAACGAGATGCCCCAGAAGTCGGTCGAGCCGACCCCCGGATACCGGCCGATGATGTCGAGGTCGGTCTGGGTCGCGAGCTCCGAGCCCAGCCGAGCGCGCTTCGCGACCGGGACGTATCGCGGCACGTAGCGGGCGAGCTTCTCGACCGCCTCGTCCTCCGTCTTGCCACCCCGTTCGAGACCCGGCCAGTCCGCCGCGACGGCCACCCAGCGCTTGCCCCTCGTAGGCTGTTCGACGAGCACGCGAAGCCGGGATGTCATCGGCTCATCGTACCGGCGGCTCGCGACGACCACGACCCTACGCACGGCCGCGGGCTGCCCAGGCGCGAGCGGTGATCACGAACGGCATCGTCGAGACCTCGAGGCGGCACATTTCGCGCAGTTCGGCCTGCCGGTCGCCTCGGAGGCTCGCGAGGTAGGACCCCGCTGGGCCGACGCCCTTCGTCAACGGCTCCCACCACTCTTCGAAGGTCGCGTACTCGACGCTGGCCCAGAGGACGGCCTGCCCGATCTCGCTCAGCCCTGCCACCTCGAGCAGCTCGGCCAGATGACCCTCGCGGACGCCGGGAAGCGCGGACTCATCGGCGACCTTCGGGTCCAGCCCGCGCGCTGAGCGCCAGAACAGGCTGAGCGGGCCAGACTCGCCGGCATGATCCCAGACGCAGGCAGCAACGACACCACCACGCCGTGTGACCCGTGCCATCTCCGCCGCGCCGCTGGTCGGATCGGCCATGAAATGGACCACCAGCTGCGCGAGGGTCGCGTCGAATGTCAGGGCCGGGAAGGGCAGTCGCTCGGCTGATGCCTGCCACACCTCCACGCCGGGATGGCGTTCCCGGGCGGCGGCGACGAAGGACGCCGACGGGTCGACGGCTGCCACGGCCGACGGCCCGACGCGCGCGACCAGCTCAGCCGTGAGAGCGCCAGGGCCGCAGCCGACGTCGAGGACACGTTGGCCGGATCGCACGCCAGCGAAGTCGGCCAGTTGTGGGGACAGGAGGCGCGAGTACCTGCCCATGTACTGGTCGTAAGCGTCGGCGGCCACCTCGAAGCTCACGTATCGAGTCTACGCGGCCCGTGCCCTGTTCCCGAGCAGCCTCCGACCCGCGGCGCTGGGCGAGCGACCGCCGGCGCCCCGGCACCCGTCGGGGTCCCCCTGGGCGGGGGAGGGTCAGTCGCCGACCGATCCGGGTCCACGGAGCCGCGCCAGGATCTCAGAGGCGTGCCGATGGGCGGGAAGACGGGGTAGAACGAGCCCTCGTCGTCCCGCTCGACCGCACGACCCACGTCCTACCAGCATGTTTGGTGGGAAACGAGGCGGATGGGCGTCGTGGTGGGAAGCATCGGTCGCGGCACGCTCAGCTGCCGGCCGCGCCGCACCCGTCGGAGCCGGCGGAGGCACGTCCCACCAACCATGGTGGTGACGCGCGGGACGGACGGTACTGTGCCTCCTTCCCACCAGCCATGGTGGTGCCGCGTGGGACGGACGGTGCTGTGCCTCCGCCCCACCAACCACCGTGGTGCGCCGCGGCCGGGCGTGGGCCGGGCGGGGGGCGCGGCCGCTGCCGAGGCTCAGGTGGAGGCGGCCACTCCCGATGGCGCCACGTCCGGGGAGGTCATGTCCAGGTCCGGCCGCGCCAGGTCGACATCGGACAGGAGGCGCCAGCGCGTGGCGAACAGCCACGCCAGCAGGTACAGCCCGGCCACGAAGACGAGCAGCACCCGGTAGCCGGTCAGCAGCGCCACGTACTCGAGCGCGCCGCCCACCATCGCCCCCAGCAGGTTGCTGGCGAAGGCCATGTCGGCTGTAGCGATGTCCCGGAACGAGTAGGTGAAGACGAGGTTGGCGAAGAAGACGGGCGCGAACGCGACGCCCGCGGCGAGCAGGTAGCGCAGCCACAGCGGGTCCAGGATGAGCGACTCGGGGGGCAGCACGAACGCTACCCCCAGGGCCACGAAGAGGGCCCCGTACAGCAGCTCCGGCCGCCTCAGGCGCCACCGCGCGGTGATCAGGATGGCCAGCAGGACGCTGCACAGGATGGCGAAGAACGCGAGGGCGTTGACCAGCCAGGTCGTGCCGAAGAGCAGGCTGAAGCTGACCAGGCTGCGCGTCTCGAGCAGCAGGAAGGCGGCCCCCAGGGCGAAGAAGTGGGGGCTGAAGCGCCGCAGGGTCGTGCCCGTGCTCCGGGCGGCGAAGCCGACGCTCAGCACGGCCAGCACGAAGACGAAGGCCAGCGCGCCCAGGTAATACGGTTCGATGAACGGCGTGCGCAGGTACAGGAAGGGCCAGTCATCGGTGGCCGGCGTCGGCACGGGGTCGCCCGCGACCGGCACGGGCGAGACCGTGTCGCCCGGCGGCGGACCGCCCTCGAGGGCCACGACGGCGGGGCCGTCGGCCAGCGCGGCCTGGACCCCGGAGTACGTGTGCAGCAGCGGCGGCGAGCCGAACGCGGTCGTCAGCATGGCGTCGAGCTTGGCCACCAGCCATGACTGGCGGTAGTAGTTGTAGAGCACGAAGACGCCGTCGGGCGCCAGGTGGTCGCGGACGCTCTGGAATGCCTCCTGCGTGAAGAGGAAGGACTCGAGGCGCACGTTGGCGGTGCTGCTCACCAGCGTCAGCGAATCGGGCAGCGCGAAGATCACCAGGTCGTACTTCTTGTCGGTCGTGCGCAGGTAGGCACGGCCGTCGTTGTTGATCTGGGTCACCCGCGGATCCTGGTAGGGGTGATCGGGGTGGTTCTGCACGCCCAGCTGGAGGATGGCGGGGTCGATCTCTACCGCGTCGACGTGGCCGGCGCCGTGGGCCAGGGCGATGGCCACGTCGGTGCCGCTGCCCGCACCCACGACCAGCACGTTCTGGTAGGTCTTGCCCGGGAACCACTTGTAGACCTGGGTGTAGAAGGGCTCCTGCGGCCCGTTCACCGGGTGCAGGGCCTGGTGGGGGATGCCGTTGACGTTGACTTCCATGACGTTGTTCTGGTCGATGTAGGTCGAGATGCGGTAGTAGGGCGACCAGATGTCACCGCCGGCCACGTTGGCCATCACGATCCACAGGGTGGCGAGCATGGCCGCCCCACTGACGAGCGACCAGGTGGTGGGACCGTTGCCCAGCGCCAGCAGCGTCAGCAGGACGGCGACGACGCCGAACCAGACGAGCGGGTTGGTGCCGGCGGCGGAAAGGACGGTGAAGGCGACGATGCCGGCCATCGAGCCGACGATGTCGGTGGCGTACGCCTGCAGCGGCGGCAGGCTCTTGAGGAGCGGCCCGAGGGGCAGGGCCAGGGCGGCCATCAGGCCGGTCACCAGCAGGAAGACGAGCGGCAGGACGAGGAAGTTGACGTTGGCCGAGTTGCTCTCCGCCAGGCCGAAGAACAGCTCGTCCGGCGAGTGGACCTGCACGTTCAGTTGGGCCTGGTAGATGAGCAGGACGACGCCGAAGAGGAGCAGGGCGAACGGCGACAGCCGCACCCGCCGACCGTTGCGCCCGGCGATGATGCCCAGTCCGATGCCCAGGAAGCTGCCCATCAGCACGAAGTTGGAGAAGAAGCCGATGTAGATGACTTCCGAGGGGATCCAGCGGATGAGCAGGAGTTCGACGAAGAGCAGCGTGGCGCTGGTCAGGAAGAGCCGCACGCGCACGTCCGCCAGCGCGGGGACGGGGGGGATCAGGGTTCCCGGGGGGGTCGCGCCACTCGTCGGTCGAGGGCCGCGCGGGTCGACCGTCGGCTGCACCGGCGGATTTTCGACGGATGGGCCGCGACGCGCAGCGCTTCAGGTGTCGACCGCCGAGGCGCACGCGACGAT
>JBIOID010000157.1:0-4970 GCA_044449585.1 Candidatus Limnocylindrales bacterium | reverse complement strand
TGGTCGGGCTGCTCGTGCCCGCCCGCCCGGCCCGTCCTGACTCGGCTGCACCAGCCGGGCCGGGCGAGCCGCGGGCGATGGCGGATCTGCCGCCGCTGGCCGACCTGCCATGAACCTCGGCCTGGTCGGCCGGGCCATCGCCATGGCGGCCGTGACCTACCCCTCGCGGGCGCTCCCGCTGCTCGTGCCCGGCATCGATCGGCTGCCCGATCGAGCCCTGGCCTACCTGCGCCTGGTGGGCCCGGCGGTGCTGGCCGCGCTGGCCGCGGTCAACGTGCTGGTGGTGACGGACGCCGACGGGCAGTCCGCCCTGCGCTTCGGCATCGAGCCGTGGGGCGTGCTCGTCGGCGTGGTCGTGGTCGCCTGGCGGCGCAACCTCTTCCTGGGCATCCTGGCCGCGGTGGCCCTCACGGCCGTGGCGCGTGCCATCGGCTTGGCGGCCCTGCCGTAGGCGACGGGGCGGTCAGCGCCGCGGCGCAAAGGCGGGGTCGCGCGCGGTGGTCAGCAGGAGGGCCGCCAGGAGCGTGATTCGCGGCACGATCGAGTCCAGCTCGAGGTACTCGCCGGGGGCGTGGTCCAGGCCGCCGATGGGTCCCAGGCCGTCGAGCGAGGGGACGCCCATACCGGCTGTCGTGTTGGCGTCGGAGGCCCCGCCCGTGGCGCAGTCCTGGGCCGTGAAGCCCAACCGCCCGGCGAGTCGATGAGCATGGTCGACGAGGCGGACGCTGGCCGGCAGCTTCTCCATGGGCCAGTGACGACCGGCCTCGGCCACCTCGCAGGTCACATCGGGCACGGTCGTCGCCGCCGCGATGGCCCGCACGGCCGCTTCCGCGTCCTCCAGGTCGCCGCGCGTCGCGGCCCGCAGGTCGACCTCCAGGATGGCCGTCTCGGCGACCACGTTGGGGCGCGTACCGGCGCGGATCACGCCCACATTGCACGTCACGCCCGGCCGGCGGCCGTTGAGGGCCTGTAGCGCGACCGTCTTGTGGGCGGCCTCCAGGATGGCGCTGCGGCCCTTCTCGGGCTCCACGCCGGCATGGGCGGCCCGTCCGCGCAGCGTCAGGCGCAGGTCGACCGTGCCCTTGCGGGCGCTGACGATGTCGCCATTGGCGCGGGCGCACTCGAGAACCAGCGCCAGGTCGCAGCCGGTGGCCGCCTCCCGGATGACCGATGTGCTTTCGGGGGAGCCGATCTCCTCGTCCGGGTTGGCCACGAAGACCAGCCGACCGAAGGGCAGCCATGTCGATGCGTCGACCCCTTCGTCCGCCCCGACGGCGGCCAGCCCGCGCAGCGCGGCCAGCGCGTACAGGCCGCCGAGCAGGCCGCCCTTCATGTCGGTGACCCCCGGCCCGAACGCCCGCCCGCCTTCGATGCGGAACGGGCGCTTGGCCGCCGTGCCGGGGTCGAAGACGGTGTCCATGTGGCCGATCAGCAGGGCGCGCGCAGCGCCGTCGCCGCGCAGGACCCCGACCACCGTATCGCCCAGGCGCTCCGATCGATGCACGGCGACTTCACCACCGAGCTCCCGGAGGCTGGCGCGCACGAACTGGCCGACCTCGTCGACGCCGGCCTTGGTGTAGCTGCCGCAATCGATGTCGACCAGCCGCTGCAGGTCCGCCAGGTAGGCCGGGCGTGACGCCTCGACGAGCACCCGCAGGCGGGCCAGTTCCTCGTCGGACACGAGGGGCGGCAGGGCTGGCAGCTGGTCGTGGGCGGGCATCGCGCGGCAGTCTACCGGCCGGAGCCCGACCCTATACTCGCCAGATCGTGCGACTCGTCGAGGTGCGGCTGCTGGACGGCCCCAATCTGTACCGCCTGGAGCCGGCGGCCAAGATCGAGGTCACCGTCGGTCGGCAGCGCACCTGGTACGGCCAGCGGGCCCCGGCGGCGTACGCGCTGGTGCGCCTCGGGCGAGCCGTGCCCCGCGCCGCCGCACCGCCGCCCGTGCGGGATCTGGCGGCGTGGGCGAGGCGCCTGCACGGGCTCACCGGCACACACGTCGAGCGGCTCCCGGGCCACGCGGTGCCGGTCACGATCCACCGCACGAGCGAACCTGGTCACTGGATCGTGGCCTTCCCGTGGCGCGAACAGGATCGCGCGCGGGAGATCGCCGAGGGGGCCTGGCGCCTGGCCGACCACGAGGTGGATCCGCGTATCGCGCCGTCCCGCAGCCGCGGCCTGCGGCGCGTGCTCGAGCGCGTGGCGGCCGCCCACGGCCCCGCGCCGGCGTGGATCACCGACCAGCAGCGGCGCATCCCCGTCGTCAGCATCAGCGGCACCAACGGCAAGAGCACGACCACCCGCATGCTGACGCACATCCTGCGGCGCGCCGACCGTCACGTCGGCACGACCACGTCCGATGGCGTGCTCGTCGACGAGCGACTGATGGAGGCCGGCGACTGGACCGGCCCGGCGGGCGCCGCCCAGATCCTCGGTCGGTCCGACCTCGACGTGGCGGTGCTGGAGACGGCCCGCGGCGGGATCCTGCTGCGCGGTGTCGGCTATCAATCCAACGAGGTCGCCATCCTGACCAACGTGAGCTCCGACCACCTCGACCTGCAGGGCATCCACACCCTGCCCGAGCTGGCGGAGGTCAAGGCGGTCATCACGCGCATCACGAGACCCGAAGGCACGGTCGTCCTCAACGCCGACGATGCGCTCGTGGCGGCCCAGGCGCGTCGGGTCCGGGCGCCGGTCTGCCTCTTCTCGCTGACCGCCACGTCACCGCCCATCCGGCGCCACGTACGACGCGGCGGTCGCGCCGTGGTCGTGGACGATGGCTGGATGGTGGGCCTCTGGGGCGCCACACGTGAACCGATCGTCCCCGTCGACGAGCTGCCCTCCACGCTCTTCGGGTCGGCGCGCCACAACGTCGCCAATGCCCTGGCCGCTGCGGCGGGCGCACAAGCCCTCGGCGTCCCGGCGCCGGCCATCGCGGACGGCCTGCGCGACTATCGGCCGACCGTCGACCAGGCCCCCGGACGGCTCAACCTCTACCGCCTCGGAGCGCGCGTGGTCATCGTCGACTTCGCCCACAACGAGGCTGGCGTGGGCGTCCTGCTGGACGTCGCCGAGGCCATCGCGGGGGGCGCGGCCGGGCGCCGGCGGCCGATCACGATCATCATCGGCACGGCCGGCGACCGCCCGGACGACACCCTGCGCGGGATCGGACGCATCGCCGCGGAGCGCGCCGACCACGTGGTCATCAAGGAGACGCTCGGCTACCTGCGCGGACGCACGCGCGAGTCGGCCATCGGCGAGTTCCAGGCCGGCCTGCGCGAAGGCGGCCTGGTCGGCGCAGCCCCGACCTACCCATCCGAGCCGGCCGCCCTGCGGGCGGTGCTGGCCAACGGCGCAGGGACGGCCACGCATGCCAACGAGCCGGCGGTCGTGGCGCTCATGTGCCATGAGGATCGCGACGGCGTGGCCACCCTGCTCCAGGAGCTCGGGGCGCGCCCCATCGGCGACCGGAGCGAATTACTGGAGCTGATGCCCCGCCTCCATGCGCGCCCGGATGGCGGCCGATGATCGGCCAGGTCGGCGTCTGGAGCCACCTCGACAGCCTGCCCATCGACGCCGCGCGGGCCTACGCGGCGCGCGCCGAGGCGCTCGGCTTCGACACGCTGTGGGTCCCCGAGACCGTCGGTCGCGACCCGTTCACCCTGCTCGGCCTGCTGGCCGGGTCGACCGAACGACTGGTGCTGGGGACCAGCATCGCCTCGATCTGGGCCCGCGATGCCCAGAGCATGCGCATGGCCGCCCTGACGCTGTCCGAGGCGACGGGTGGGCGATTCGTGCTCGGCCTGGGCGTATCGCACCCCCATCTCGCCCAGAAGCTGCGCGGCCATGTCTACGAGCGACCACTGACCCGCATGCGCGAGTACCTGGCGGCCTATCGGGCGGCCGTCTACAAGGGACCCGCGACGCCCGCCCCGGGCGTCGACCCGACCGAGCCGCCCGTGCTCCTGGCCGCGCTGCGCGAACGGATGGTGGCGCTGGCCGCCACCGAGACCGCCGGCGCGTTCCCCTACCTGGTCACGCCCGAGCGCGTCGCCTGGGTGCGCCAGCAGCTCGACGTCCGCGCGGGCGACCGGAACGCCCCGCGACCGTTCCTCGCGGTGACCATGCCGGTGGTCACGGACATGGCGCCGGAGGCCGCCCGAGCCGCCGCCCGCGCCTACCTCGCGCCGTATCTGCGCACGCCGGCCTACCAGGCCAGCTGGGCCCTCCAGGGGTTCGCGCCGGACGACTGGGCTCGGCCGGGCAGTGACCGGCTGGTGGACGACATGGTCGCCTGGGGGGCGATGCCCGACATCTGGCACCGCTGGCGGGCGATGCACGATGCCGGCGCCGACCACGTGGCGGTCATCCCCCTGGCGGCCGACGGGTCGACCGAGGATCTGGTCACCCTGGAGGCATTGGCCGAGGGCGGCCTGACGGCCTGAGGGCCTGAGGGCCTGAGGGCTCAGGGGTCGGTTCCAGGCCCCCAGATCGACCGGCACCCACCGCCGACCCACACCACCCGGTGATGCGCTTTATGACATCACGATGATCCGGGCGCGCGCCCGGTGCCAGGCCCACGACATGCGCCCGAGCGTGCATCAGCCGGCCACAAGCCTTCACCAGCGGTCCGATCGGCCCAAAGAGGCCTGACGTCGGTCGCGGCGGAGCGTTTGATGTCGTATCCGGCGGAAAGGGATGCACCTCGCCACAGGAGGCATTCGCGAGTGATGTCACCAAGCGCATCACCGGCCAGGGACGCGTGCCCGAACGTGGCTCGGGCGTCGGTGGCACGACGCCGGGCGTAAGGCAGTGATGTCACCAAGCGCATCAGCCGCCCGGGGACGCCGGCTCGGGCCAAGCTCGAGCGCTGGTGACCGGAGCTACCCCTGCGGGGCGGTCAGCTCGCCGGGATCGGAGATCGCGCGGCCCCGGCCGACCCGACCGCTGGCCATGGCCAGCTGGTACAC
>JBIOID010000156.1:0-5018 GCA_044449585.1 Candidatus Limnocylindrales bacterium | reverse complement strand
GCTCGCTGGCGCTGCCATGGCTGGGTTACCTCCACGTCACTGACGCACGAGCATGTGCGACCTTGCGCGGTGCCCGATTGTGACGGAAGATGTGGTCACACACAAGAGGGAACTGACCACACCGGAACGAACCAGGGTTCCTCAGGGATCCTGGCACCCAGGAGACATTCGTGCGCGCATTCGCCATCCGCCGCTTCGGTGAGCCCGGTTCGGTCGAGGAGCTGCCCCGACCCGACGTCCAGGCCGGCGAGGTCCTGGTCCGAGTGCGGGCGGCTGGCGTCAACGCCATCGATCCCATCGTCGTCCGCGGTGTCCTGCAGGCGATGCTGGAACACCGGCTGCCCCTCATCCCGGGGGTCGACCTCGCCGGCACGGTGGAAGCCGTCGGGCCCGCGGTCACCGGACTGCGGGTCGGCGACGAGGTCTTCGGGCGCTCGACCAAGCCGTACTACGGCGGAGGGACGTTCGCGGAGTACGCCTCCACGCCGATGACGGAGATCGCCCTCAAGCCGCCGACCGTAAGCGTCACCGACGCGGCGGCGATCGGCCTTGCCGGGAGCACGGCGCTCGCGCTGGTCGAGGCGGTCGCACCCGCGACCGGCGAGTCCGTCCTCATCATCGGCGCAGGCGGGGGCGTCGGGAGCTTCGCCACGCAGCTGGTCGCACGGACCGGGGCGCAGGTGATCGGGGTGACGAACCCCGGTGCACTGGCCCAGGTGCGCGGGCTGGGGGCGACCCGGGTCATCGACTACGCGCCCGGCGATGTGGCGGACCAGGTCACGCGCCTGAAGCCTGACGGCGTCGACGCGCTGATCGACCTCCACAGCGACCACGACACGCTGATCGGCCTGCTATCCGTCGTCCGGCGCGGCGGTCGCGTCGTCTCGCCGCTGCGGGCCGTCGACGTCGAGGCGCTGGCTGCGCACGGGCTGACCGGCGGCAACGTCGCGGCCGCCAGCGGCAGGCTCGGCGAACTGGGCGAGCTGGTGGCCGCGGGCCGGCTGCGGGTCTCGGTCAGCCGGACGTTCAGCCTCGACGAGGGCAATGACGCGCTGGCGCAGCAGGCGACGGGGCAGGCCCGCGGCAAGCTCGTCATCGTGGTCGACCGGACGGCGGCGGCACCGTGAGCAGGGCTGCCACGGCCCACCAGCCCGATCCGGCCGAACGACCGGTGGCGGACGATCCCGTCAAGCGGGTGGCCGCCGCCCTGCGCAGCCACAACATCGAGGCGATCGTGGTCGCGACCGGCGCCGACGCGCGGCGGGCCGTGCTCGAGCTGATCCCCGAAGGGGCGGAGGTCCACTCGGGCAAGTCAAGGACGCTGGAGGACGTCGGGCTCTTCAGCGAGCTGATCGAGGCGGGACGCTTCGACGCCATCCGCCCGCGGCTGTTCAAGATGGATCGCCAGACGCAGGGACGGGAGATGCGCAAGATGGTCGCCGCGCCCGACTTCATGCTGGGCAGCGTCGCCGCCGTGCTCGAGGACGGCACGCTCGTCTCGGCCTCGGCGACGGGCAGCCAGCTGGGCGCCTACGCGGCCGGTGCCGGCCGCCTGATCCTGGTCGTGGGCAGCCAGAAGATCGTGCCCGATCTGGAGAGCGCCCTGCGTCGCATCCGCGAGGTGGTATTCCCCTTCGAGAACGCCCAGGTACGCGAACGGCTCGGTGTCGACACCGTGCTGGCCAAGGTGCTCATCACGTTCAGCGAGTGGCAGCCGGGACGCACCACCGTGGTGCTCGTGCGCGAACCGGTCGGCGTCTGAAGGCCGGACCCGCCTCCTGGCGCGCTCCTGCGCGCCCGATGGGGCTCTGCCGCTAGACTTCGGCGCTGCCGCGTCGACCGACCCGACCCCGCCACCATCACACGCCTTCAGGGGCAAGCGCTCCATGAAAGGGACCGGTTGAGTCACTTCTTCACGAACCTGGGACGCTTCACCGTTCGGTTCCGCTTCCTGATCGTCGTCGCCTGGGTCGTCATCACGGTCGTCGCCGTGCGGACGCTGCCGTCGCTCAGCGACGTGGCCAAGGACACGACCAGCGGCTTCCTGCCAGCGGATGCGCCGAGCATGCACGCCGCCGCGCTCGCCGCGCCATTCCAGGACGCCTCCCTCGCGGCAGCGACCCTCGTCGTCGCCCGTGAGGGCGGCCTCACGCCGGCCGACAACGCCGCCGTGGATCGGCTCGAGACGCAGATCCGGGGCATCGACCGGGTCAAGGTCGTGGCGGACCTCGGCATCTCGCGCGACGGAGCGGCACGGCAGGCGCTGATCCAGGCCGAGGTCATCGCGTTCACGGGCGGGCCAGAGGCCCAGGGCGTCGTCGATGCCATCCGCGGCGCGTTCACCACCGTCGGAGCCCCCGCCGGCTTGCAGATGCACCTGACCGGTCAGCTGGCGACCCAGATCGATTCAATCGCCGCCTCGGGCTCCTCGCAGGACCAGACCTCGCGGCTATCGCTGCTGTTCATCATCGTCCTGCTGCTCCTGGCCTTCCGGGCCGTGCTGGCCCCCATCGTGACGCTCCTGCCGGCGGCCTTCGTGCTCGTGCTGTCGGGGCCGCTGATCGCCGAATCGACCCACCTCGGGGTCCAGGTCTCGTCGATCACACAGCTCCTGTTGATCGTGCTGATCCTGGGCGCAGGCACGGACTACGGCGTGTTCCTCGTCTTCCGCGTGCGCGAGGAACTGCATCACGGGCTGACGCCGCATGAGGCGGTGGTCCGCTCGGTCAGTCGGGTCGGCGAGTCGATCACCTTCTCCGCGCTCACCGTCGTCGCCGCGCTGATGACCCTCGTGCTCGCCGAATTCGCGTTCTACCAGAGCCTCGGCCCGGCGCTGGCGATCGGCATCGGCCTGATGCTGGTGGCGGGCGTGACGCTGCTGCCGGCCCTCCTGGCGATATTCGGACGGGCTGTCTTCTGGCCGAGCGGCGTGGGCACCAGCCACGCGGATCGGCCGGGGATCTGGGATCGCGTCGGCGTGATGGCCACGCGCCGTCCGGGCATCACCCTCGCGGCCGGCCTGGCCCTGTTCATCAGCCTCGCGTTAACGCTCCTGACGACCGGCGTGGCCGGCTTCGGCGAGGTCAGCTCCAGCCCGAGCGGGACCGACTCGGCCGCCGGAGCCGATCTCATCGCGGCCCACTTCCCGTCCTCGACCGCCGGGCGCAGCGCGGTCCTCATGCAGTTCCCGACGTCCGTGTGGGACGACCCGTCCGTGCTCTCCGGTACCCAGTCCGGCTTGGGGGCCTTGACCGAATTCAGCGGTCTCGTCGGGCCGCTGAACCCCAACGGCATCCCGCTGACGACCGACCAGCTGACCCAGCTGCGGGCCACCCTCGGCCCGGCATCCGCCCTGCCGACCGAACCCACGACGAACGCCGTCCCCGCGCAGCTCTACAACGCCTACCGGGCCACCGCCCAGCTGATCAGCCCGGATGGTCGCACCGTCCAGTACTCGGTCGAATTCGCCAACGGCGACGCGTCCAGCCCGGCGGCCCTCGAAGCCGTCCCGCCGATGCGAGCCGATGTGGATCGGGTGGCCCAGAGCGTGGGCGCTGCCGCGAATGGTGTCTTCGGCCAGGTCGCCTTCGCCTACGATATCAGCCACATCTCGGGCACCGACCTGATGCGGATCATCCCGATCGTGGCGGTGCTCATCGCATGCCTGCTGGCGATCGTCCTGCGCAGCCTGGTCGCGCCGCTCTACCTGGTGGCCAGCATCGTCCTGTCCTACCTGGCGGCCCTTGGGCTCGTGGGCATCATCTTCGTGCACATCGGGGGCCAGGACGGGATCAACTTCATCCTGCCCTTCCTGATGTTCGTGTTCCTCATGGCGCTGGGGTCCGACTACAACATCCTGATCATGAGCCGCATCCGAGAGGAAGCCCACGGCCTGCCCCTGCGCGATGCCGTGGCGCGGGCGATCGGACGCACCGGCGGCACGATCACCACCGCCGGGATGATCCTCGCCGGCACCTTCGCCGTGCTGGCCATCGCGGGCGGCTCGGCGGGCGGGGGCCAGATCCAGCAGATCGGCTACGGCATCGCCCTGGGCATCCTGATGGATACCTTCCTGTTGCGCTCGCTGCTCGTGCCCTCGCTGGTCGTCCTGCTCGGCCGGTGGAACTGGTGGCCCTCGCATCTGACGCGCACGCATGTCGACGACGGCGGTGGACACACCGTGGAGGCTGCCCCTGCGGACGGCTGACCGCGCCCGCGACCGGGCGATGCGATGCCGCCGCCGTCGCTACGGCGAGACGCGGAAGACGGTGTCACCGCCGAACGCCGTGTACCAGACCGAACCGCTGGCGACCGTCAGGCCACCCTGGTAGTCCTCGTCACCGAGGCGCACGGTCAGCGGACAGCGAGTGTCAACGGATCGAGCCCCGCGAGAGCACCGCGGTCGTAGCCGACGTAGGTCGCATCAGGGCCTGCGGCCGGCCCCTTCACATCGCGCTGGCGTTCATCATGCCGGTCGCCCCCACGCGCGAGGCGTTCGACATCGACCGACCGTGATAGCGTTTCGAGCACGTCAATGCGGGCGGGAGTAGCTCAGTTGGCAGAGCGGCAGCCTTCCAAGCTGCATGTCGCGGGTTCGAACCCCGTCTCCCGCTCCAACTCCCTCGTGGTCCGGGCCCCGTTCTACCAGCCCAGGAATGGGCGTGAAGCGGCGCGGACCCGCCCCAGGACGACCTGACCACCCGCTCCGGTCGGATCGAGCAGATTCGGTTGCGAACGGTCGAGCTCGATGGTGGGCTGGAGGTCGAGCTGCACCAGGTGCGGGCCGACGAAGGTCAGCTCCACGATCAGGCCTTCGTCGGTCTGCTCGGAGCGCGGCAGGTCGAAGATGAAGTCGCCCATCGAATAGACGACCACGCCGTTGCCGATCGCCTCGACGGCACCCGCCCAGTGGGGGTGCGAGCCCAGGATGATGTCGGCTGCGTCGGCGATGAGCGACGCCGCGTCGCGCCGTTGCACGTCTGTCGGCGTCGAGGTGTATTCGACGCCCCTGTGGGGGT
>JBIOID010000155.1:0-5052 GCA_044449585.1 Candidatus Limnocylindrales bacterium | reverse complement strand
GCTTGGTGAGGGTGGCCATCGTCCCGATGGCGCCGGCCGGTGTCGGTGTGGCCGTCCCGGATGCGGCCCCCGTGGCGCTCGGAGTGGGTGTCGCGGCGGCAGCGGCCGCCAGCTCCGCCGCGAGTGCGCTACGCCCTGGCGTACCGAACAACAGCGCCAGCCCACCGGTGGCGAGCGCCACGGCTCCCAGGGCCGCACCTTCCAGGAAGCGACGACGCGACTGATCCGCCTCGTCGGTCAGCGAGTCGGTCAGACCCAGCCCGACCGCCCATCGGGCAAAGGCCGGCCGCAGCGTCATCACGCCCCCGTCGCCGACCAGGGCGAGCGTCAGCCAGCCCGCCGCATAGGGCAGGTCGGGACCCAGGTAGAAGGGGTGGATGGCGAACGAGGCCGTCAGCCAGAGCAGCATGGCGATGGCGAAACCACCCCATGCGCTGGCGCGCGGCAGCAGCCCGGTCAGCGCGCCCAGGCCGGTCCCGATCTCCGCCAGGGCGATGCCGATCCCGATGGGCACGACCAGGGGTTCGGCGATGAACGTGATCAGCGGCGCCAGCGGAGACGAGTGGGCGAAGCCGTGCAGCTGCGCGAGCAGGCTGGTCGGCGCGGTCGCTTCGAGGAAGGTCGGGTCAAGAAGCAGCTTGTCGAGCCCGGCGTAGACGAAGGTCACGCCCAGGAAGAGGCGCAGGGGGAACATCGCCAGCCCGACGCGCTCGGCCGCCGTCACCGACGGTGGGGACGAGCGGGCGCGTCCGGCGCGCGCCTGGGCTGGACCCGAGACGGGACGTTCGGAGCGCACCGTTCCGCGACGACGCCTGGCCATGGCCCCATGGTCGCGCATCGCAACCGAACCTGCGCTGATGGGGGCGGGCACAGGAGCCGGCTACCATCCCCTGGTGGGCGGCAGGCTGTGGGTCGGCACGAGCGGGTTCGCGTATCCGGCATGGGCGCCGCGCTTCTACCCGCTGGGCCTGCGCGCGGACCAGCTCCTGCCGGCCTACGCCGCCCGGCTTCCGGCGGTCGAGCTCAACAACACCTTCTACGCGACACCGTCGGCGCCGCGCGTCGCCGCTTGGAGCGCGGCCGTGCCGCCCGAGTTCCGCTTCAGCGTGAAGGCCCAGCGCGGTGGATCGCTCTTCGCGCTCCTGCGTGACCCGGTCGAGGCGCTGGACCGGATGCTGCCCGCGTATCGCGGCTTCGGCGAACGGCTGGGCACGGTCCTGTTCCGCGTGCCCGCCCAGGTGCGTCGCGATGACCGCGCCCTGGTCCGTCTGCTCGAGGCCTGGCCGAGGGACCTGCCCCTGACCATGGAGTTCCAGGACGCCTCCTGGCACATCGACGAGGTCTACGACCGGCTGCGCACGGCCGGCGTCGCGCTCTGCGTGACGGACCTGCCCGATGGCGAGGCGGACCCCCCGACGGTCCGCCTGACCGGTCCCTTCCTGTACTTGCGCCTGCGCCGCGACGACTACACGCCGCTCGAACTGGCGGCGTGGGCGGCGCGCGTGGAGCCGTTCCTGTCCGATGGCCGGGACGTCTTCGTCTTCTTCAAGCACGATCCCGTGGGCCGGGGCGGCGAGCTGGCGGTGGCCTTCCGCGGGCTGCTCGGCGTGCCCACGGCCGCATCGTTGGCTACATCCCCATGGGGTGCCAGACCGTCTTCATCTCCAGGAAGGCCATGATCCATTCCGGCCGTTGGGCAGCCCGGTCGTCGAGCCAGTCGAACCGTTCGGCCTGACCGCGCGGCGCTCGCGCGATGCGCTTGACGTTCTCCATCGCGCTGGCCTCGATGACCGCCAGGTCCTCCGCCGCCACGCCCCAGGTGTCGAGCGCGTTGACGTCCATGTGGGCCGCCAGCACCGGCACGAGCTCGCGACGGAAGCCGGTCAAGAGGTTGACCACCCCACCCGGCAGGTCGCTCGTCGCGAGCACCTCACCGAGCGTGACGGCGGGTAAGGGTCGAGCCTCCGACGCGAGCGCGACCGCTGTGTTGCCCCCGACCAGGATCGGTGCCAGGCGGGACACCAGCCCCAGCAGGGACGATGCCCCCGGCGCCACGAGGCCCACGACACCTGTCGGCTCGGGGATCGTGAAGTCGAAGTAGGGCGCCGCGACCGGGTTCACCGTGCCGAGCACCTGGGTGATCTTGTCGGCCCAGCCGGCGTACCAGACCCATCGGTCGATGGCGCGGTCGACCTGGTCGCGGGCCGACGCGGCGTCAAGCCCTTCCGCTGCCGCGACCTCCGACTCGAACTGGTCGCGCCGGCCCTCCATCATCTCCGCCACGCGGTAGAGCACCTGGCCGCGCAACATCGCCGTCGCGCCATCCCATCCGCCGAACGCACCGCGCGCGGCGCGGACGGCGTCACGGACGTCCTTGCGCGACGCGCGCACGGCGTTGGCCAAGGGTGTCCCGTCGGGCGCGCGGACCACGTAGGCGCGACCCGATTCCGAGCGCGGGAACGCGCCGCCCAGGTACAGCTTGTAGGTCTTGCGCACGTCCAGGCGGGCCGCGTCGGGCCCGGGGGCCGGGTCCGTGACCGCGACGGCTCGCGCGGCCGGCAGCGTGGGCGCAGCACGACGCGCGGACGGGCGGGCCACTCAGCGGTCCTCCAGGCGCACGTAGGCGAGCAGCCCCTGGGCGCCGCCTTCGCGACCGAAGCCCGACTCCTTGTAGCCCCCGAACGGGCTGGTCGGGTCGAAGCGGTTGAACGTGTTGGCCCACACCACGCCGGCGCGCAGTCGCTTGGTGACCGCCAGGATGCGGCTGCCCTTCTCGGTCCACACGCCGGCCGACAGGCCGTAGGCCGTGTTGTTGGCCTTCTCGATGGCCTCCTCCGGCGTGCGGAACGTGATGGTCGAGAGGACCGGCCCGAAGATCTCCTCCTGTGCGATGCGGCTGCTCTGGGCCACGTTGGTGAAGAGCGTCGGGCGCACGAAGTAGCCGCGCGCAGGGAGCTCGCAGGGCGGCTGATACAGATCGGCGCCCTCGGCCACGCCGACCGTGATGAGTTCCTCGATCTTGGCCAGCTGGGCCGCGTTGTTGATGGCGCCGATATCGGTGTTCTTGTCGAGCGGGTCGCCCACGCGAAGGGTCCCCAGACGATCCTTCAACTTGTCGATGAGCAGGTCGGCGATCGACTCCTGGACGAGCAGCCGGCTGCCGGCGCAACAGACCTCGCCCTGGTTGAAGAAGATGCCGTTGATGATGCCCTCGATGGCCTGGTCCAGCGGCGCGTCGTCGAAGACGATGTTGGCCGCCTTGCCGCCCAGCTCCAGCGTGAGCGCCTTGCCCGAGCCGGCGATGGCCCGGCCGATCTCCTTGCCCACGGCGGTCGATCCGGTGAACGCGACCTTGTCCACGTCGGGGTGCCTGACCAGGGCCAGGCCCATCTCCCCCGGCCCGGTGACGATGTTGACGGTTCCGGGCGGCAGGTCCGCCTGGCGGCAGACGTCGGCGAACAGGAGGGCCGTCAGCGGCGTCGAGCTGGCCGGCTTGAGCACGACCGTGTTGCCGGCGGCCAGCGCGGGCGCGATCTTCCAGGCCAGCATCAACAGCGGGAAGTTCCACGGGATGACCTGCGCCGCGACGCCCAGCGACCGAGCCGTGCGACCCGGGAAGGCGTAGTCGAGCTTGTCCGCCCAGCCTGCGTAGTACCAGAAGTGCGCCGCCACGAGCGGGATGTCGACGTCGCGGGACTCCTTGATCGGTTTGCCCGAGTCCAGCGTCTCCAGCACTGCGAATTCGCGGCTGCGCTCCTGGAGGATGCGGGCGATGCGGAAGAGGTACTTGGCCCGCTCGCGGCCGGGTAGCTGCCCCCAGCTACGGCGGTACGCGCGTCGCGCGGCTCCTACCGCGCTGTCGACGTCCGCGACCTCCGCACGCGCGATCTCGGCCAGCGGCTCCTCCGTCGCCGGGTCGAGGTCGGTGAACCACCGGCCGCCGCGCGGGGCGACCTCCTTGCCGCCGATGAACAGGCCGTACCGCGCCTGCAACTGCACGATCTCGCGCGACTCGGGGGCCGGGGCGTACTCCCACGGGATGGCCGTCGAGGAGCCGTTCGGTATGGCCGGCGTGAGGGCCACACCGGGGGCCGGGCTCGAGCGAGAACGTTGACTCACGTGAGCAGCCTACTGCAGATCCCTGGCTCGCGCCACCTCCCTTCCTGTCATGTGACCTGTCGTGCACATGATGTGCTGGCTGGGCTGGCCGGCTCGTGTGACTTCGACGACATCCACCTGGTGATGCGCTCTATGACATCACTCAGGGCATGGAGACTGTCGGGCGCGGCTGCGCGACGGGTGCAGGGTGCGCTGCAGGTCGGCGGCGGTCGGCCCGAGGCCATACGAGGCGCCGAGGCGGATGTGGTACTCACCCTCCGGTGCGAGCGCCAGGAAGACGGCTTCCTCCGCCTTCAGGGCCCACGCCAATCGGCCGAGAGTGGCGAGCTTCACACCGCGCAGCGCTCCGTGCTCGAGGCGCGAGATCGTCGCCTGCGGCACCCCACTGACCCGCTCGAGGCCGCGTTGGCTCCAGCCGCGGTCGATGCGCCACGCGCGCACGACCTGCCCGATGGACTGCCCGCCGGTCACACCAGGCGGGACGACGTCGCTGGGGTCCCACATCCGCCCCTTGAAGCCGCCCACACTTGGCGACAGGTTTCGTCACCCTTGGCAGGTGCTTAGCGGGGCTCGATCGGACCTCACCCTGCTCCTGGCGGAAGGCCGCCCGACTCCCTGGCGGACTCTTATCCCGCTCCGACGGATCGTCATCCAACTCCAACGGACCGTCATCCCACCCCCAATGGACCGTCATGCAGCGCCCACGGGAGGGCCAGTGCGCGGGTGATGTCATAGAGCGCATCACGGACTGGAGGCAGCCCCGCTGCTCGCTCGAGGCCGAGCGGCCCGTCAATCGAGCGTGAAGTAATCCATCCCTGAGTACCGCCCCGTGCGCTCCTTGCGGATCTGCATCAGGACGTCGTTGAGGAGCGAGCTGGCGCCGAAGCGGAAGCGCTCGGGCGTCATCCAGCGGGACCCGAGGGTCTCGTACAG
>JBIOID010000154.1:0-5108 GCA_044449585.1 Candidatus Limnocylindrales bacterium | reverse complement strand
GACCCACACCACGCCGGCCACGCCCGGCTGCACGATCAGCGTGGCCCGGATCCCGCGCCGACGCCGCCCATCGAGGCGCAGATCCCAGCTGCGGACGCCCTCCCGCTCGCCGCGCGCGAGCACCTCGACCGCCAGGTCGACCAGCCATTCGTCGACCGGTGGCGCGGCCGAGAGGTCCACCCCCGCGCCAGCGCTCAGCCGGCGGCCGACCGCCCCGGGCGGACCTCAACCGCCAGGCGCGCAGCAGGGGGAGCGTCACGACGGGCCTCGACCGAGCCCCCGCTGCGGACCACGCGCGAGCGGAAATCCGTCGCGCGCACCCCTTCTGCGATCTTGCAGTTGCGGCCGATGCGCACGCCCCGCGGGACGACTGCCCGTTTGCCCACCAGCGTGATGCCGCTGGTCAGGCGGGTGGGCTCCTGCCGGTTGGGCACGTCGTGGTCCTCGCCGTGGCCGATGATCGCATTGGGGTAGACGGTCACACTCTTGTCGATGATCACCCGGTCGAGCACCGCCCCGGCCCGGATGTCCGTGTCGAGGAAGATGATGCTGTCGCGGACGACGGCGCCGATGCCGACCCGCACGCCCGGACCGAGCACCGATCGTTCGACGGTGCCATGGATGACGCAGCCGTTGCTGACCATGCTGCGGTGTACGGCCGCGGTCGGCCCGATGCGCGCCGGCGGCCGCTCCTCCGAGCGGGTGTGGATGACCCACGCCCGGTCGTCGAGGTCCAGCGCGGGATGCTCCAGCAGGAGGTCCATGTTGGCCTGCCAGTAGCTCTCGACGGTGCCCACGTCCTGCCAGTAGCCGTCGAAGCTATGGCCGAAGACGCGCGCCCCGGCCGCCAGCATGGCCGGGATGACGTCACGCCCGAAGTCGACCCGCGACGGCGCGAGCCACTGGCCCAGGGCGCGCTTGTTGAAGACGTAGATGCCCATGCTGGCCAGATCGCTGCGCGGATGATCCGGCTTCTCCTGCCAGTCGACCACGGCCCCGCTGTCATCGAGGGCCAGGATCCCGAAGCGATGGGCATCGTTGAGCGGCACCGGGCGCACGGCGATGGTGACGTCGGCGCGACGGCGCCGGTGCGCGCGCACGAACGGCTCGTAGTCCATCTTGTAGATGTGGTCGCCGGCCAGGACCACCACGATGTCGGCCGACGACTCCATGATCGTGGCCAGGTTCTGCAGCACGGCGTCGGCCGTGCCGCGGTACCACTCGAGGGCACGACCGCGCGCCTGGTACGGCTGCATCATGCGGATGCCACCGCTGTTGCGGTCGAGGTCCCACGGTCGGCCAAGGCCGATGTGGTCGTTCAGCGAGCGCGGGTTGTACTGGGTCAGGACCATCACATCGGTGATGCCCGAGTTGACGCAGTTGCTGAGCGAGAAGTCGATGATGCGGTACTTCCCGCCGAAGGGCACGGCCGGCTTGGCGCGCACGGACGACAGGAGGGAGAGGCGCTCGCCCTCCCCACCGGCCAGGATGACCGCAAGCGGACTCTTCACCGCCGCGATGCTACACCCCGCGGCGGGCCGTCACAGGAAGAGGCGCGGGTTCACCCAGGTGTCGTTGAGCAGCACGGCCCAGTGCAGATGCGGGCCGGTGCAGTTGCCCGTGCAGCCCTCCCAGCCGACCACCTGGCCCTGGCTGACGTGGGCGCCGACGTAGATGCCGGAGGGGATCTTCGGGATCATGTGGGCGTACCAGGTCTGCAGGTTCGTGGCGTGGGCGACGATCACGATCCAGGCCCGGCGGCCCGGTGGGTCGTACGGGTTGTAGCCCACGAACTCGACCACGCCGTCGCCGGCCGCGTGGATCGGCGCCCCGGCATACGCGGCGATGTCGATGCCGCGGTGGAAATGGGCGCAATCGCCGAGCGGCGGTTCGGCCGGGAAGCCGGTGCACCCGAACTCCTGCGTGATCGTGCCGACCAACGGCCAGCTGAACGCGCCGCTGTACTGCGAAGGGATGCCGCCGCCCTGCGCCTGGGCGGCGATGAGCGCGTCGATCTGGTGCTGGAGATCGGCCTCCGAGCGTTGTTCCTGCTTGAGCAACGCCGTCGCCTGCGTGTGGTTGGCCTGCGCCTTGCGGAAGGCCGCGAGCTGCTGCGCCTGCAGTCGCTTGGTCTGGGCCTCCAGGATGTCGAGTTGGTGCCGCGCCACCACCAGGGCGGCTTCCTGGGCCTGCATCTGGACGGCCTGCTGGGCCACCTGGGCGCGCACCTGGTCAGTCTGGAACCGCGCCGCCTGCGTCGTCGCCTGCAGCAGGTCGAGCGCCTGCTGGTCCTGCTGGATCTCCGTCGCCAGCGCGGCGTCCTGGTCACCCTGGCTGAGGTAGTCGCTCACCTGTGACAGGACGGTGGTGAAGGAATCGGCGCTCAGCAGCTGCTCGAGCAGGCTCGTCTGCTGCGTCTGGTACGCCTGGGCCAGGCGGCTCGCGAGCAGCCGCCGTCGCGCGGCCAGCTCATCCTGTGCCTGCTGCTGCTCGTTGTCCAGGATGCCCAGCGTCCAGTCAAGGTGAGCCAGCTCGCTGACCAGGTCCCGGTAATGGGCATGGACCACCGCCAGGGCCGCCGTGGCCTGCGTGATCTGGGTCGCCAGCTGGGCCTGGTTGGCGTTGATCGCGTTGAGCTGCTGGCGCGTCTGGTCAAGGGCCGCCTTCAGCTGCGCCTCGGCGGCCTGCAGGGCGGCGAGGTCCGAGCGCTGCTGCTTGATACGCTGCTGGAGCGCCTGCTGCTGCTGTTGCGCGTCGCCCAGTTGATCCGCGCTGGCGGGCGCGACAGGCAGGGCCACGCTCCACACGAAGGGCATCGCCAGCAGGACGGCGGCCAGGACCGCGCGCAGCGAACGGCCCGGGGCGTGCCGCTTTCCCCCCATCAGCTTGGCATCATCCGATTCGGCATCATACCCATCGTCGCTCATCCCGACAACCGCGGCTATCCCCACCAGGGGGTCCCCATCAACCCACGAGTGCCGCGCACATGCCCGCCACGAGCAGGATGGGGCCGAAGGGGATCGCGGTCTTGAGGCCGATGCGATGGGTCGCCAGCAGCACCACCAGGATCAGCGCCGCGCCGATCGAGGCGACCAGGAACCCGGAGATGAGCTGGACGATGCCGCACATCAGCCCCAGTGAGACGGCAAGCTTCACGTCGCCCGCCCCGAGTCCGCCGCCCAGCACGGCGCTCGAGCCGACCAGCAGGGCTGGTGTCGCGAGCCCGGCCACGACGGCGCTCAGGAGCGCCAGGTCCTTGCCGGCGAGGATGGGATCCCACCCGCTCAGGACTAGCACGAGCGTGATAGGGATGAGCGGCAGCGTGAGCAGGTCGGGCAGCAGCTTCTGATCGAGGTCGGTCGCCACCAGCACGAGCAGGACGACGAACCAGGCGGCGAGCACGGCCAGGTCGCGCGGCTCGGTCCAGCGCAGGGGCAGCGCGCCCATCGCCACCGCACCGCCCACGACGAGCGCAACGGTCCGCCAGTCGAGGCCCCGCCGGACCGCGTCCTCGTGCTCCGGCCACCGGCTGCTGAGGCGATCGGCGACCAGTCCCCAGGCGGCGCCCCCGACCGCGAAGGCGACGGCCAGGGGGATCACGGGTCAGGCGCCGCGCAGAGCCAGCTCGACGAGCGTGGCGTGGGTGACCCCGGTGGCGCCGCGCGCCGCCCACGGGGTCGGACGCCGCAGATAGCCGGTGCCGCCGATGTCCAGGTGGACCCACGGCCGGGTGGCGAACTCGCGCAGGAAGAGGCCGCTCTTGACCAGCGACCCGTCGGCGCTGCCGGAGTTCTGGATGTCGGCGTACCAGCTGTCCATGTCGCGCCGGTAGTCGTCCACCAGCGGGATCTGCCAGAGCTTCTCGCCCTGGTGCGCCCCGGCCGCGGCGACCTCGTCCCACCAGTCTTGCGGCGTGCCGAAGCCACCCGTCATCAGCTTGCCGAAGGCCCGCTCGACCGCGCCCGTCAGGGTGGCCACGTCGACCGTGTGGGTGGCCCCATGCCGCTCGGCCCAGGTCAACGCGTCGCCCAGGATGAGCCGCCCTTCCGCGTCGGTGTTGGTGATCTCGACGACCTTGCCATTCATGGCGCGCACCACGTCGCCAGGCCGCGTGGCGTGGCTGCCCGGCATGTTCTCGACCGCCGGGGCGACCGCGAGCAGGGGCACGTCGGGGGCGAGGCGATGCGCCGTGGCGATGGCCACGATGACCGTGCACGCCCCGGTCTTGTCCATCTTCATCTCGTCCATGCGATCGGCCGGCTTGATGCTGATGCCGCCGGAGTCGAACGTGACGCCCTTGCCGATGAGCGCCAGCAGCCGCCCACGGGCGTCGGTCTGGCCCTCCGCGCCGGCACGCATCGTGATGAAGCGAGGCGGGTTGTCCGAGCCGCGGCCGACCGCCAGGAAGAGGCCCATGCCCAGCTTCGCCGCCTGCTTGGGATCAAGGATCTCGATCGCCAGGCCGGCCTCCTTGGCGATGGCCGTAGCCTCGTCGGCCAGGACCTCCGGGCTGACATCGTTGCTGGCCCGCTGCGACAACGTGCGCGCTCGGTTGGTACCCTCGCCGATGATGACGCCACGCTCGGCCGCCGCGCGGAGCGGAGCGGCGTCGAACTCGGGCGCGACCAGGACCACCTCGTCGATACGAGGCGGCGTCTCGTCACCCGCGCCACGGTAGATCACGGCCGGGTCGTAGCTGCCCTCGACCAGCCCGCGCGTCAGCAACTGGGCGACGTCGGTGGGCGCCATGTCCGGGCCGCCGGACAGGCCCTGGCGCAACCACACCGCCATACGCGCAAGCTGGCGACCGGCCAGCCGACGGAGCACGGCCGCGCCGAGGCGCAGGACCGCCTGGCGATCGAGGGCGTCGGGCTCACCGCTGCCCAGAGCGAGCACCCATTCCGCGGCCACACCCTGATCGACCGGTCGGTCGGGTCGCCGGATGAGCGCGGTCTCGTACGGTTTCCCCGTCAGCTCACCCATGCGGCGGTACGCCGCAAGGGCGCCCCCGAGTCGCCGATCCAGCTCGACGAACGCCTCATCGGTCGGTTCACCGGCCGGCACGGGCACGACAAGCAGTTCGGTCTGCACGTCCCAGGGTTGGCTGG
>JBIOID010000153.1:0-5127 GCA_044449585.1 Candidatus Limnocylindrales bacterium | reverse complement strand
GGTGGTCCATCTCGACACTCCTTGCTTGGGCCTGTGCACCCCGGTTGATGACAGAGAGCGCATCACTCGCGAGGGCCGCCGGGCATCCTGCGAGCGAGCATCAGGCGGGTGCCGCGATCGCGATCCCGAGCGCGCGGGCCGCGTCGACGAGGCGCCCGTCGTAGGTCAAGAACGCCGTCAGGTCGGCGCTCAACTCCAATGCGGTCGCGACGTGGATCGCGTCGAGGGTCCGGAGGGTAGACGGCCCCACTCGGCGAGCACGGGCCACGATGTCGTCCGTCAGTTCGACGACGATGAGCCCCTCGAAGACGGCCTCCAGCCGAGCCTGCCTGTCCACGCCTACGCGGCCGAGCGCCCGCGCCACTTCTACCCGGGCGAGGACACTCGTCGCGCAGTGTGAATGCTGCGTCAGGTAGGTCCGCAGGGCAGCCGTCTCGGCCTCCGCGACCACCAGTTTCACGAGCGCCGACGCGTCCAGGTAGACGAGGTCAGGCTGGTCGGTCACCACCGCTCCTCGTCACGCAGGCGCAGCAGGACCTCGGTGACGCTGGTCACGCCAGGCGGCAAGGCGACGGCGTCGGGAGGAGCCATGGCCAGCAGGTCCGCCGGTGCGGGCCGCGCATGGCCTGCGGCGAGCAACCGCTCCAGGGCGGAGGCGAGGGGCGCCGGGCTCGGGCCAAGGCGCGCCACCGTGCGGCCATGCTCGGTCACCTCCAGCGTCTCGCCGGCTTTCACCCGGTCCAGGTAGACGGACAAGTTCTGCCGGAGTTCACGGACGCCCACCCGGGCCAGGGCCGCCTCGCCTTCGCTCACGACGCACAATGTAGCACAATCCATTGGAAGGCCGGGCGCCGTATCAAGCGCGGCGCGGTGCGACAATGGCGGGCAGCCCACCGACCGATCCACGAGGTACCCGCGATGGCCCAGGCGACCGCTCCGACCGCCCCTTCCATGAGCAGCGAGGAGATCGTCCGCCTCGCGCGCGAGCACACGTTCTTCTCGTGGAGCGTCCAGGGCCAGCTCGATCCCATCGCCATCGACCACGCCGAAGGTGTGTACCTCTACACGCCCGAGGGCCAGCGCATCATCGACTTCAACAGCCAGCTGATGAGCGTCAACATCGGCCACGGCGACCGGCGGGTCATCGACGCCATCACGGCCCAGGCGCAGAAGCTGCAGTTCGTGCAGCCGGCCTTCGTGACCGAGCCGCGGGCCCGCCTGGGCCAGAAGCTGGCCCAGATCCTGCCCGGCGACATGGACAAGGTCTTCTTCGTGCTGGGCGGCGCGGAGGCCATCGAGAACGCCATCAAGATCGCGCGCCACTACAGCGGCCGTTACAAGATCCTGGCGCGCTACCGCGCCTACCACGGCGCCACGTTCGGGGCCATGACCCTGACCGGCGACCCGCGCCGCTGGCCCAACGAGCCGGGCCTCGTGGGCGTCGTGCGCTACCCCGACACCCACCGCTGGGGCGAGAAGGAGCCGCGCCCCGTCGCGGAGAGCCTGCGCGGCCTGGAAGACGTGATCATGTACGAGGGGCCGCACACGATCGCGGCCGTCTTCCTCGAGACGATCGTGGGCACCAACGGCATCCTCATCCCGCCCGACGGGTACCTGCAGGGCGTGCGCGAGATCTGCGACCGCTTCGGCATCCTGATGGTGGCCGACGAGGTCATGGCCGGCTTCGGGCGGACCGGCAAATGGTTCGCCGTCGACCACTGGGGCATCACACCCGATCTCATGACGATGGCCAAGGGCCTGACCTCGTCATACCTGCCGCTCGGCGCCGTGGCCATGCGCCACCACATCGCCGAGAAGTTCGACTCGATGTACTACAGCGGCGGCCTGACCTACTCCTCGCATCCGATCTCGCTGGCGGCCGCCCTCGCCACCATCAGCGTGTACGAGGAGGACGGGCTGATCGAGCACGCGGCGGCCATGGACAGGGTGATGCGCGGGCACCACGAGGCGCTGGCGGCCAGGCATCCCTCGGTCGGGACGCACCGCAACCTGGGCCTGTTCGGCATCCTCGATCTCGTCCGGTCGCACGACCCGTACACCCCGCTGACCGGCTTCAACGGCACGTCCGACGAGATGAAGGCGGTCGGCAAGTACCTGCGCGACCACGGCCTCTACACGATGATCGCCAACAACTCGATCCACACCAACCCGCCGCTGTGCATCACGGAGGAGCAGCTGGCGGAGGGCTTCGCCATCATCGACACGGCCCTGGATATCGCCGATCAGGCCGTCGCGGGCTAGCCGCGCCCGCTTTCCGCCGCCACCGCCATGCGCGTTCGTCTGGACCAGCCATGAACCCCCTGGTCGCGCTCGTGCCCGCCTTCCTGGCCTCCGCCGTGGAGGCCGTGGAGGCGATGACCATCATCCTGGCCGTGGGCGTCACCCGGCAATGGCGGTCGACCATCTACGGCGCCCTCGTCGGCCTCGTCGCGTTGACCGCCCTCGTCGTGGTCTTCGGCACGGCCATCGTGCTGTGGGTGCCGCTCGACGCGCTGCGCATCGTCATCGGCAGCCTGCTCCTCATCTACGGGCTGCAGTGGACATGCAAGTCGATCCTGCGGGCGGCCGGCGCGATGGCCAAGCACGACGAGACCGCCATCTACACGCGTGAGACGGGCCGCCTCAGGGAGGAGCCGCCGGTGCCCGCCACGGGCGTCGACGGGGTCTCGTTCGCGGTCGCGTTCAAGGCGGTGCTGCTCGAGGGGCTGGAGGTCGCCTTCATCGTCATCACGTTCGGCGCCTCGGCCGGCCAGCTGGGACCGGCCGCGTTGGGCGCCGCGCTCGCGTGCCTGCTCGTCATCACGGTGGCGGCGCTGGTGCGGCGTCC
Source organism: Candidatus Limnocylindrales bacterium (assembly GCA_044449585.1). Classification (GTDB taxonomy): domain Bacteria; phylum Chloroflexota; class Limnocylindria; order Limnocylindrales; family CSP1-4; genus DASPUH01. The sequence continues at coordinate 2,279 of JBIOID010000153.1, read as the reverse complement.
GCTCGCCCGGGTGCCGGAGAACGGCCTGAAGTACGCGGTCGGGATGATGCTCATCACCTTCGGCACGTTCTGGGCAGGGGAGGGCATCGGCATCGCATGGCCGGCCAGCGACGCGACCCTGCTCATCCTGCTGGCCATCTACGTGGCGGGCGGCCTGGCCGCCATCTGGCTGACGCGCACCGCGCTCGACGCGCGCCGCAGCGGTCGAGCCGCGGCGCGGGCGAGCTGACGCGATGACCTACCTCGTCCGCTTGGGGCGGTTCCTGTACGACTTCCTGGTCGGCGACGCCTGGGAGCTGTTCCTGGGCCCGTTGCTGGCGCTGGCGGCTGCCTGGGTGCTGCTCCAGATGGGCCTGAGTGCCCTCGCCGGCGCGACCCTGGTCACGATCGTGCTGGCCGTCATCGCCGTGCACCTGACGGTGGCCCTGCGCCAGGCCTCCTAGGGGCTCGGGGCAGGCCCGCGAAATGCCCCAGTCAGCCGCGGGCAGCGCGGATCAGCGCCGTGCGGTGACGGGCGATCCAGGCATCGTCGGCCGTGGCTCGTTCGTGGCCGCCGGCAGCGGCCCAGTGGCCGATCCACGACTGGTTGCCGGCGGCCATCTCGGCCTCGATGTTCGCGGTCGAGTGAGCGCGTTCCTGGATGAGGACCTCGATCAGCTCCTCCGCGCGCTCCGGTCCGAGCCCGTAGGCGCCGGCGAGCACCCTGAGCCGGGCGATCCCGTCCAGGCCGACCGGGTGCTGGTCACGCCTCTGGGGGTCGCCCAACGGACCCCACATCTCGGCGGCGATGGCGACGTCCCACAGTGGTCGGCCGGGGGCCGCCATCGCGAAGTCGATCAACGCGACGACATGTCCGTCGCGGAAGACCACGTTCTCCGGGAACAGGTCGTTGTGGCAGACCACGGGCCCACCCTCCGGGTCGGCCCATGCGGTCGACCAGTCCGCGGTCGTGGCGCGGAACGTGGCCGTCGCCGCATGGAACCGCCGGACGAGTCCCCCGAGCTCTGCCAGTGCACGGTCGGTCATCGCCCACGCGGGGTACGGGGGTAGCGGCACGTCCCCGTCGATCCACGTCAGGACCTCGCGACCCTGGTCGTCCGTGCCGAGGAAGCGGGGTGCGCCGTCGAACCCGACGGCCTCGAGATGGAGCAGCAGGTCACGGACGGCCGCGCGAGACGACCCGGCCGCGCGGCGGACCGTGTCGCCGACCCGGACGGGCGGGTCCCGGGGATCCATGCCGCCGATCAGAAGGTGCTCATCGGTCATGCCCATTGGTCACCCTTGCGGACTCCGTCATATCGCCCATGATTTCCCATCGCGCCGGTGCTCGTACGCCGGGCTCGACGATGACCGGTCCGCACGAGGCGAGGCATGAGACGACCCCTGGAGCTCCGCCGACGGGACGGGACGGCGCCCGTGCGATGGCTGCTGGCTGGCCTGGTGGTGCTGGCCCTGACCGCGCCGTCGGGGCCGGTCCAGGCCACGCTGCGCGCCCCTGCCGGGCCGGACCGCCCGCCGGCCACGGCGCCGAACGCGACGCCGAGCGCGGGCGCCACCGTCACTCGCCTGGGCGGCTTCGACCGCTTCGAGACGGCGGCCATCTTCGCCCACGCCACGTTCGCGGCGCCGGTGGCCACGGTCTACCTCGCCGATGGCCTGGGCTTCGCCGACGGTCTGGCCGGCGCAGCAGCAGCGGCCACCGCCGGCGCGCCGCTCCTGCTGACCGACCCGGATGCTCTGCCCTCCGACACGGCGGCCGAGCTGGGTCACCTGCATCCGGCGCACCTGGTCGTGCTGGGCAGCCAGGCGTCGGTGTCCGACGCCGTCGCGCGCGCCGCCGCCGCCCTATCGGGGGCGGCCATCACCCGCCTCGCGGGGACGGATCGCTTTGCCACGGCCGCCGCCACCAGCGCCGCCACCGATCCGGTCGGGGTGGCGACGGTGGTGGTGGCCGACGGCCTGGCCTTCCCCGATGCCCTGGCCGGTGCGGCGGCGGCCGGCCATCTCCACGGGCCGCTGCTGCTCGTGACCCCCACCTCGATCCCGCCCGCGACGGCCCTGGAGTTGGTTCGCCTGCACCCGGGCGGCATCATCGTGCTGGGCAGTGAGGCATCCGTCGGCGACGCGGTGCTGGGCGCGCTGGCCGCGTTCACCACCGGGTCGGTCACTCGTCGGGCCGGGGCGGACCGGTACGCCACCGCCGTCGCGCTGAGCACGGCGACGTATCCGAGCGCGACCACCGTGTACCTGGCGGACGGCCTGGCCTTCCCCGACGCCCT
>JBIOID010000152.1:0-5129 GCA_044449585.1 Candidatus Limnocylindrales bacterium | reverse complement strand
GGCTGGAGCCAGCCGACCGGTGGCGCGGTGGGCGGCCCGCCCCAAACGGTCTCGGGCGCCGGCGGTGCGGGCGGCGCTGGCGGTGCCGGGGCGGCGTCGGCCGGTGGGGCGGCGGCGTCAGCTTGCGCAGGGATGTCGCCTGGGTTGTCGGGCTGGGGATCGCTCACGGCTCTGCCTCCGATGCGGATCTGGCCCCGAATCTAGCGCCGGCAGAGCCTCACCGGACGGCGAAGATGCGGGCCAGCTCGTAGGGCGGTGTCACCTCCAGCTGGTCGTACCGGCAATCCCGCGGCTGCCGGTCGGGGCGCCAGCGCCGGAAGGTGGCGCCATGGCGGAACCGGTCGCCCTGGAGGTGTTCGTAGCCGACCTCGCAGACGCGCTCCACCCGCAGCGCCTCCCACGACAGGTCCTTGTCGCGGTTCCACCGACTGACGTTGCCGGGCATCCGCTGGCCCGCCGCGGCCGCCTCGTCCGCCCAGGTCGCCCACTCGGCCCACGGGTGGCCTTCCAGCGCGTCCTGCCGCAGGGGTGCGAGCTCGGCCACGAGGGCTGCGCGGTAGGCCATCGTGAAGCTGGAGGTGACGCCCACGTGATGCAGCCTCCCGGCGTCGTCGTACAGCCCCAGCAGCAGCGAGCCGATCAACGAACCCGGCCCGTTCTTGTGCCAGCGGAAGCCGGCCACGGCACAGTCGGCCTCGCGGGCATGTTTGATCTTGGCCATCGCCCGCTTGCCCGGCTGATAGGGCGCCTCCAGCGGTTTGGCCACCACGCCGTCGAGGCCGGCCCCTTCGAAGCGGTGGAACCAGTCGTTGGCGACGGTCGGGTCGCGCGAGGCCGGTGTCAGGTGGATGGGCGCGCGCACGCCGGCCAGCACGGTCTCCAGGCGGGCCCGCCGCTCGCGCTGCGCGACCGCTCGCAGGTCCTCATCACCGATGGCCAGGAGGTCCCAGGCCACGAAGGAGGCCGGGGTCCGCTCGGCCAGCAAGTTGACGCGCGACGCGGCCGGATGCAGGCGCAGCTGGAGCGCCTCGAAATCCAGGCCGTGGGGCCCGGCGATGACGATCTCGCCGTCCAGCACGCAGCGCTCCGGCAGGCCGGCCCGGAGCGGCGCGGCCAGTTCGGGGAAGTAGCGATCCAGCGGCCGCAGGTCGCGACTCTGGATGAGCAGCTCGTCGCCGTCGCGGAAGACGATCGCCCGGAAGCCGTCCCACTTGGGCTCATAGAGCCAGCCCGGGTCGGTCGGGATAGCCGCCAGCGGCTTGGCCAGCATCGGTTCCAGGGGCGGTTGGAACGGCAGACGCACGAGCACCTCCGAGGGTCGGTCCAGCGTAGCGGATGGTCCCTATCCGCGAACGGCCCGCCGATGCTAGGCTCGCGGGATGCCCCCGGAGACCTTTCGCGGCGATCCCTACGCGGTCCTGGATCTCCCGTCGAACACAGGCGATGCGGCCATCAAGCGCCGCTGGCGTGAGCTGGCGCACGCGCATCACCCCGATCGGGCAGGCGGCGACGAGGCGGCGACGGCGACCCTCACGCGGCGCATGGCCCACATCAACGCGGCCTACGAGCTGTTGCGCGACCACGACCGGCGCGCTCGCTACGACGTCACGCACCCCGGCCACGGCCACGGCACGGTCTGGGCGGCGGGCGACGCCGACGGGCGGCAGCAGCCGGTGGGGCCGCCGCCCCCGCGGCCGACCCGTCCGGTCACCGCCCGGTTCGACACGAGTGAGCACCTGCGCCCGCGCAACGCGACGACCAGTCGCGGCCCGTCACCACTCAACGGCCTGCGGCCCCGCAGCGCGCGCGAGCGGGCGGAGGCGCCCGAGCCGCTGCGCGCCAGCGACCCGAACGGGCCCGTGCGGCGGCGCCGAAACGGTGCTCGGTCCCGGCGACCGACGCTCGAGCAGGCCCGCGCGACGCTGCTCGAGTTCGGCAAGTTCCGCGGCCACACGCTGGGCCAGGTGGCCGATTTCGAGCCGACCTACATCGATTGGATCGCCGGCACCATCACGCGTGATCGCGAGGTGGTGATGGGCGCGCGGACCCTCCAGGCCGACCTCGACGAACGCGGCGTGGTGCGCCGCTATCGTCCGTCCCAGCCGCCCTTCGGACGGACCGTCGAAGACCGATCCTGACGCCCGCCCCTTCGCCCGGGAGCGGACATGGACGAGGCCCCGGTCAGGGTGACCAGGGCCTCGTGATGGATCGCGGGCGATGATGGCCGCCGCCCCGCTCGTTCGGCCGGCCCGGGTGGCCGGTTGATCCTGTTACTCGACCCGTTGCCTGGGTCCGGCGTCCTCCATGCACGTCGTTTCCGACGTCCCTGAAACGCGGAGGTCGCATCCGTCCCCTGGCCCGGTATTCGACGCCTCGGGTGCGCATCCGGCACTTGAGCGTGACGGCACGATGCCACGGTAGGGCGGTGGGGCGAGACCGGCAATGACGACTGCGTACCCGGGCCCGCCGTACCAAGGTCGCTGGCGTCGGCGCACCGTTCGGCCGTGAGCCCGGTGCCCCGGGCCACCGGTCGGCCCGGTCGGCCCGCACGCCTCAGCTGGCGAGGGGCAGGAGCGCAGCCCCCGCCTCGAGCAGGGCGGCCAGGTCTTCCGCCGGCATCGGCCGGCCGAACAGGTAGCCCTGCCCGCGGTCGCAGCCGATGGCCAGCAGGGCGTCGCGGGCGGCGGGTGTCTCGATGCCCTCGGCCACGACCTCGATGCCGAGGGCGTGGGCGAGGCGCACGACCGCCTCGACGATGGCCAGGTTGCGCTCGGTCTCCCGTCCCACGACGAACGAGCGATCGATCTTGAGCACCTCCACCGGCATGGTGCGCAGCGTGCTGAGCGATGAGAAGCCGGTGCCGAAGTCGTCCAGCGCGATGCCCACGCCCAGGCGCCGCAGGTTGCGCATCGCGGTCCCGGCCCGCTCCGACAGGTCGATGATCATCGACTCGGTGATCTCCAGATGCAGGGCGCCCGGCGCCAGACGCGTCTCGGCCAGCGTGCGCGCCACGCGTTCGGCGAGGTCCACCTGCTGGAGTTGGCGGACGGAGAGGTTGATGCTGACCGTCAGGTCGTGCGCGAGCGGGTACTGCTCGCGCCAGCCATGGACCTGCCGGGCGGCGGTGTCGAGGACCCACTGGCCGATGGGCAGGATGAGGCCCGTCTCCTCGGCCAACGGCACGAAGGCGGCGGGCGGCAGCATGCCGCGGCGTGGGTGTTGCCAGCGGACGAGCGCCTCGACGCCGACCAGGTGCCCATCGGCCAGGTCGACCTCGGGCTGGTAGTGCAGCCGGAGTTCGCCGCGTTCCAGGGCGTGGCGCAGGTCGCCCTCGAGCTCGACCCGCTCGAGTGCCTCGCGGTTCATGGCCTCGTCGTAGACCACGAACTGGTTGCGGCCCTGTGCCTTGGCGCGGTTGAGGGCCACGTCTGCCTGGCGCATCACCTCGGCCGCCTTCGTCACGCCGGGCGAGCCGAAGGCGATGCCGACGCTGCCGGTCACGAACAGCTCCTGGCCCTGCAGGTCGAACGCGGCGCGCGTCGCCTCCACGATCCGCCCGGCCACGCGCAGGGCGTCGCCGGCTGAGTGCAGGTCGTCCAGCAGCACGGTGAACTCGTCCCCGCCCAGCCGGGCGATGGTGTCGCCCGGTCGGGCCACCGTCGCCAGGCGTCGCGCCAGCTTGAGCAGCAGCTCGTCGCCCGCCACGTGATCCAGGCTGTCGTTGACGACCTTGAAGTTGTCGACGTCGATGAACAGCACGGCCACCGAGTCGGGCGCGCCGCGCCGCGCCAGGGCCTGGTCCAGGCGGTCCCGAAAGAGCGTCCGGTTGGGCAGCCTGGTCAGATCATCGTGCAGGGCCTGGCGCGCCAGCTGGCCCTCCAGGCGCCGGCGGTCGGTGACGTCGACCGCGAGTACCAGGCGCTGGGGCTGGCCCCCGTCCTCGATGGCGTGGGCGGTCAGCTCGACCTCGATGGTCGCCCCATCCCTGCGGCGATGGCGGGTGAGGTAGGGCCGGCCCATGCCCTCGGCTTCGATGCGCGCCAGGTCGTCGGCGTAGGAGGCGCCCTCGTCGACCAGCCAGATGTCGGCCAGCGTCAGGGCCAGGAACTCGTCGCGCTCATAGCCGTAGGCGCGCACGGCCGCGTCGTTGACGGCCAGCACGCGGTGGCTCGTCGGATCGTGCACCCACATCGGTTGCGGGTTGTCCTCGAAGAGCAGCCGGTAGCGCCGTTCCCCGGCGCTGAGCGCTGCCTCCGATCGGGTGCGCTCCTCGACCTGGCGTTGCGAGGCGGCGTACAACTGGGCGTGATCGAGGGCCAGCGAGGCCATCTGGGCCAGGCGCGACAGGCGCGCCATGTCGTCGTCGGAGAAGGTCCGGCCCGGTTCCCGGTAGCTGAGCCCGATCACGCCCACGACCTCGCCGGCGGCGGTCAGGGGCGCGCCTGCCACCGCGTGATACCCCAGGCCGGCATAGGCCGCGGCGTGGCCCGGATAGGTGCTGTAGTCATCGACCGCGAGCGGCTTGCCGGTCGCCCATACTCGGCCCGCGACGCCCTCCCCGCGCTCAAGGGGTGCCCGCAGTCCGTCCTCGAACAGGCCGCTGCCGATGACCTCCTCCAGACGCTGCCGGGCATCGTCGACCAGGTAGATGTAGCCGTCGGGCGTGTCCAGCAGGGCGCCTGCCCGGGTCACGATCGAGCGCAGCACGTCGCCTGGCTCGAGCCGGGCCATCAGTTCCAGGGCCGTGTCGTTGAGGGCGACCAGCTCCTCTCGCTGTCGGCGTGCCTCGGCCTCCGCGCGGCGACGGTCGCTGAAATCACTGAAGGTGGACACCACGCTCGTCACGACCCCATCGGGACCGATCCACGGGCTGGCGTTGACGACCAGCCAGCGGCGCCCGCCGCTGGTCGGGTCCAGGGCGCCCAGGACGACATCACGGACCGCCTCGCCGCTGGCCAGCACGCGGGAGACGGGCAACTCCTCGAGCGTGAAGGGCAGTCCATCCTCGTGCGCGATGTCCCACCCGCCAGCGCGCATCCCCTGACCGATCAGGGCTCCATCCGGCGTCCCCAGCAACTGCCATGCCGTGCGGTTGCCATATACGAACGTCGTGTCGGGATCCTGCACGG